>NZ_CVTO01000127.1:0-45226 GCF_900004715.1 Pseudomonas sp. 24 E 13 | reverse complement strand
GTTTAACGGGGCGCCTGAGATCAAAAGCAGATCAAGATCAAGAGCGGCTCGCTTCGCATCGTGGTTACCGTTGGCTGCTACGGTCTGGAAAGTTGTGTAGTTGCCTATGCTCCGATAGCAGTCAGTCAGGCACCGATGTGCAAGCTGACATACTGCAATCGGGGGCAAGCCCCCTCCCACATTTGGACCGAGACGTTATCAAGGGGATATAGGGGCGCTGGCCGGGAAGGTTTCTTCGATAGCCTCATCAAGCTGGCTATCGCTGACCGCGCGGTCCTGCACCTTCACACTCGACTCGCAATGGCATTCGGCATTCGGGCACGGCTGTCCGGGCGCCGATCGCACGATCAACATCGGTCCGATAGACTGAGTTCGGCAATGCGGGAGCAGTGGCCTGGCTAACTGAGCCCCTGCTCGGCAAAAACAGCGACGAGCCATTCCATGAAAGCGCGCACTTTGGGCGAGCGGTATTTGCGGTCAGTGAGAAGCAGCGAGACAGGTTTGGGAACGGTATGCAGATCCGGCAGAATTTCAATCAGTTCGCCCGACGCGATATGCGGCTGCAGCGAGGGACGCAAGCCCTGCACGATACCCAACCCCGCCAGGCCGCAGCAGAGGAAGGCTTGCGAGTCATCGACCACGATGCCGCTTTTCAACGTCACCAACAGGCTTTCACCGCCGATTTGAAACCTCCAGGGCATGATTTGCTGGCGATGATCAATCAGGAAGTTGACCGCAAGGTGATCGGACAACGCTTCAAAAGTGGTGGGGGTACCGTACTGTTCGAGGTAGGAGGGCGCGGCGCAGGTGACCATGGGCACGGTGCCGATTCGTTTGGCAATCAGGCTCGACGAGTCAAGTTCCCCTAGCCGAACGGCGCAGTCTACGCCCTGCGCGATCAAATCAACCTGGTGATCCGAAGACCCGAGAATCAACTCGATTTCGGGGTAGAGAGCCCGGAACTTTGGAAGGGAAGGGATGATAAATGCCTTGGCGAGGGTCACCGGAACATCCACCCTGAGCTTTCCCCGGGCAGGTCGATCCGGTGAGAACCACGCCACAGTATCAGACAGATCGGCCAGCAGTTGCTTGCATCGATCGTAGAACTCCTCCCCCTCAGGCGTCACGTGGATCTTGCGCGTCGTGCGATGCAAAAGCTGGACGTTGAGTTCCTGTTCAAGATTCTGAATCGCTTTGGAAAGCGCGGGCCGGTGAAGCCTCAGCGACTCGGCGGCGCGGGTATAGCTGCCTTGCTCAACCACGGCCACGTAAATTTCCATCGCCTCGATCATGTTCATTGTCAGGCCTTTGATTAAACCGTTACGTGAGTGAACTCGATTGTAATTGGATTGATAACAATCTTGTGCTTCAAGGGCTGTTTATCCAGCGTCACGGGAGAGAAACAATGCCTCCAGCCTGGGCACACCGAATTTGTCGGGACGCCCCACATTGCTTGGAGTAAAAATATGAAAGCTTGGCTGCTGCAGGATTTTGGTCTTGAAAATCTGAAACAGGGCGAGACCCAAACGCCCACCCCCAAGGCCGGTGAGCTGCTGGTCAAAGTCGGTGCTGTCGCCCTCAATTTTCGCGACAAGGCAATTGTGGATGGGATCTATGAGCCGCACATGGTTCCCAAGCCGCTGATCCCTGTCAGCGACGCAGCGGGCACTGTCGTGGCAGTGGGCGAGTGCGTCAGCCGATTCGCAGTAGGCGACCGTGTCAACTCGCACCTGTACTCGCGCTGGATAGACGGCATGCCTGCCCACGACGAACCAGACTACTGCTTCGGCTCACCACTGCCGGGTGGCCTGGCTGAATTCATGATCATCCATCAAGACAGTGCAGTGCGTGCCCCCGATGACATGAGTGACGAAGAAGCCTCGACCCTTCCCATCGCGGCCTTGACCGCATGGTACTCGCTGGTGGACTTCGGCCAGATTGAAGCTGGCCAGAGCGTGCTGGTGCAAGGCACAGGAGGCGTGTCCATCTTCGCCGCACAAATCGCCATGGCCCTGGGTGCCAAGGTCATCGTCACCTCCAGCCGTGATGAAAACCTTGATGCAGTCATCAAGCTGGGCGCGGTCGCCGGCGTCAACTATCGCAAAACACCTGACTGGGCCGCTGAAGTATTGAAACTCACCGACGGCAAGGGCGTAGACCTGCTTCTGGAAGTGGCGGGCGGCGAGGGTATCAACGACTCCGTCCAGGCAACCAAAGTGGGCGGCCGCATTGCCCAGATTGGCTTCCTGACCGGACAAACGGCTAACCTGAACTTAATGCCACTGATCTTCCGCCAAACCACCATTCGTGGCATTGCAGTTGCTCCTCGCGCGTCATTTGATCGGATGAATGCGTTTCTCGACACCCATCACATCCGGCCGGTGATCGACCATGTCTACCCGTTTGAACAGGCGCGTGAGGCCTACGAGCACTTGGCACGCGGCCCATTCGGCAAGGTTGTTATCAAGGTCAGCTAAAATATAGTGACCAGCGAGGCTCGTCATTGATCCTGATCAGGTGTCCTTGCCGGCCCGCTCTGTAACATCAGGCCTCCATTCAAGACCAGGGACGGTTCAACACGCGTCCCTGGTCGCGCATCTCAAGGACGAGTCAGCCATGCGATCAGTGAAGATCCTTTTATTATCATCGGCATTCAACGGTTTGACCCAGCGGGCCTGGCTGGATTTGCGCCAGGCGGGTCATGACCCCAGTGTTGTCGTGTTCACGGATGAAGCCACGGTGTGTCGGCAGGTCGAAGACTCAGGCGCGGACCTGGTGATCTGTCCGTTTTTGAAGGACCGTGTGCCCCGGCAACTGTGGCGCAATCCGCAGCGCCCGGTGGTGATCATCCATCCGGGCATTGTCGGCGACCGTGGCGCCAGTGCGCTGGACTGGGCCATCACCCGGCAGGTCGGCCGCTGGGGCGTCACGGCGCTACAGGCGGTCGAGGAAATGGATGCCGGGCCGGTCTGGTCGACCTGTGAGTTCGACATGCCCGCCGATGTGCGCAAATCCGAGTTGTACAACAGTGCGGTGAGTGACGCCGCGATGGTGTGCATCCGCGACGTAGTGGAAAAGTTCGCCAAGGGTTTCGTGCCTGTGCCGCTCGACTACACGCGAGCCGACGTTGTCGGGCGTTTGCAGTCGAACATGACCCAGGCTGACCGCACCTTCAGTTGGTTCGATTGCGCAACCTTCATCAAGCGCAGCATCGACGCCGCCGATGGCCAGCCCGGTGTGTTGGCCAGCCTCCAGGGCGAGCAATATTACCTGTACGACGCGCACCTGGATTCACGCCAGGGGACGCCGGGGGAAATCCTTGCGGTACAGGACGACGCCGTGCTGGTGGCTGCCGGGGATCACAGCGTCTGGATCGGCTCGCTCAAACGCAAGGCCCAGCCAGGGGAAGAGACTTTCAAGCGGCCGGCGCGGCATGTTCTGGCCGACGGCCTGCTCGGTATTCCGGTGCTCGATAGCACCATCGCCCACCAGGCGTTCAATCCGCAGGTCTATCAACCGATTCGCTACCGGGAGTTTGGTCACGTCGGCGAACTGACGTTTGAGTTCTACAACGGTGCGATGAGCACTGAACAATGCCGGCGGCTGGTGGCTGCGTTGGAGTGGGCCAAGGGGCGAGACACCCAGGTGTTGTTGATCAAGGGCGGTCGCGGCAGTTTTTCCAATGGGGTTCACCTTAACGTCATTCAGGCTGCCGAGGTGCCGGGGCTGGAAGCCTGGGCCAACATTCAAGCCATCGACGATGTCTGCCAGGCGCTTCTGACCGCCAGGCAACTGGTGATCAGCGGCCTGACCGGCAGTGCGGGCGCAGGCGGCGTCATGCTTGCGCTGGCTGCCGATATCGTATTGGCACGCGAAGGCGTGGTGCTGAACCCCCATTACAAAAGCATGGGACTGTACGGTTCCGAATACTGGACCTACAGCCTGCCACGGGCCGTCGGCAGTGAAGTCGCGCACAGGCTCACCGAAGAGTGCCTGCCCATCAGTGCCTTCCAGGCCCGGCACTATGGAATGATCCAGGACATCGGCCCCCGTTGCCCACACGCCTTCGACCTGTGGCTCGCGCAACAAGCCGGCAGCGCGCTGACCGATGAGCGATACCTGCTCGCACGCACCCGTAAAGCCACGATGGAGATCGAACAGGTTGAGCGCTGTCGCGAACGGGAGCTGGCGCAGATGCAGTTGGACATGGTGCAAGACCGCCAACAGTTTGCGCAAAAGTGCCGCAATTTCGTACTCAAGCGCAAAACCTGCCAGACCCCGCAGCGTCTGATCGCGGCATGGGCGTTGAGGTTCGAGACCGAGTTGCCCGAAAGCCCGAAAGGGCTGGCGGGATAAACCAGTCGCGATGCTATGCTTGGCGTTTGGCAACAGGATAACAAGGGAGCTATGAGTCGCCCGCTGTTCATTTCGCTGGACGGGCCCAAGGGCACCGGCAAGACCACGCTGCTGGAGGCGGTGACGGCAGCGCTGAGGGCCAATCATAAAAAGGTCGTCAGGCTGTGCGAAAAAAACAGCGATCCCCACCGGGGTGAAACCATGGGGCTGGTCAACCAACTCGTGCGACATCCCGACCCGGCGCTGGAGTGGGCGGTGTGTGAGCGGTTCGCCGACAGCCGTGGCTGGATTTCCAGGCACGTACTGCCTGAACAGCCCTCTGACAGCATCATCCTCATCGACCGCTGGTATCCGTCCGACGCGGCCTTTCGCCGGCTGATTCCGTTTGCGCAGATTTTACAGCTCAACCTCGACCGTCAGGTGCAGGTGCCGGACCTGCATGTCGGGGTTGTCACCGACGCGCACATCTCATGGGCGAGGGCGGCGGCACGACGGCGCGGGCTGAACAGTACGGTGCTGCACACGCTGGAAGAGCATGCCGCCTGCACCCATGCGTTTGAGCGGGCGGTTGCCGATCACGGTTGGGTTTTATGCCGCAATGAGGGATCGATCGAGGAGGCGACGAGGCAGGTGGTTTGCGCGATAGAAAATCTGCCGAGTGGGCGCCAGCCCGGGGGCCGTCAGGGGGCCGCTGGAGCCTAGCTCAATCATGCAGATCTGGATCCGACATGTCATTTGGAACGACCCACTCTGCCTGTAAGTCTACCTGTATCTACTCATGGCTAAGGTACAGCGCAATGGATAAGACAATCACCGCCGATAAACTGGCCACTACCGACCTTGGACCCATCAACGAAATATGGCTCGGCGGGACGCATACCCAGCTGTGCCTGTGGCGTGGCGAACAAGCCTTCACCCACGAAATGATGAGCGAGGGCACCCACGATCAGAATATCCGACGCCTGTGCTTGCAGTTGGTCAACCCTGACGATCAAGCCGCCGTCGCCAGCATTGAGGCCATTGTGCGCGAACGCCTGAAAGAAATCGGCAAGGAGGGCGAGTTTTATCCGGCTGAGGAAGCGGACACTCATCAATAAGAAAAGGGGCGCGACCATTCATGGCGCGCGCACCGCCTTCGCCGGACACGGGCGGCAAGAACGATCAAGGTTTATTCCTGGAACGAAACGCCGCCACTTTCATCCGGTTGCCGCAGGTCGCCATGCTGCACCAGCGGCGGCGGTGTGATTTGCTCAGGTCATGGAACAGCAGCACGCAGTCGTGAGCCTCGCACTGCCGGACGTATTCAAACTTATCGTGAGTGACCAGGCCCACCAGCGCCTCGGCCACCGGCCCAAGCAAGCTGGCCGGACTGCTGTCCCGAGGATAAGTGGCCGCTCGAAATGCCTTCTTCTCCTGTGCCCATTCCAGCCGGCTCACCGGCTGCCCCGCTTCAAGCACCTGGTTGATCACCGCAGGATCGACGGGAACGCCTGTCATTGCGGCATTCACCACCGCCCTTGAACTCGCGCGAAGCGTGCGCGCGAGCGCCAGCAGCCCACTCGGAGCCTGCAGTTCAACGTGCTCGGACAACAGCCCCGCTTGCGTCAGCCAACTCATGACGCTGTGATCATCGACGAAGCAGTCATGGCGCTGATCACCCACCCCGTACTCGGAGTTAATGAAATCGAGGGCAAGGTTGTCAGCCAGAAAAAGTGCGCCTGAGGCAGTGCTGTTCGGATTCATGGGGGCAGCCTGTAACCAATAAATTATGTTTGACAGGTTACCAAATCCGGGAATAACCTTCAAACACCAACTTTAACGGTTACACAGGAAGCCACATCATGACTCCATCCAACGCCTCCCTGGCCGCTGCCGGGCTCGCTGCCTCCTTGCTGATGAGCGGCGCTGTCCATGCCGACAACACAGTGCATTACCGCTATGAGCAGGTCGGTGCCGTCAAGGTGTTCTACCGCGAGGCCGGCGACCCCAGCGCGCCGACCGTGTTGCTGCTGCACGGCTTCGCCGGTTCATCCTTCATGTTCCGCGAACTCATGCCCGAGCTTGCCGACCGCTATCACGTCATCGCGCCAGACCTGCCGGCCTTCGGCTTCACCCAAGGCCCTCCACGCGGCGAATACGCCTACACCTTCAGCCAACTGGCCAAGACCATTGGCCAGTTCACCGAACAGCTCAAACTCGATAAATACGCGCTGATGGTCCACGACTACGGCGCCCCCGTGGGCTGGCGCATGGCCAGCGCCCATCCGGAGCGGGTGACCGCGATCATTTCCCAAAACGGCAACGCGTACGAAGAAGGCCTGGGCAAAGGATGGGCGCCTATCCAACGCTACTGGCAGGCCCCGACCCAGCAAAACCGTGACGCCCTGCGCGACTTCCCAACCCCCGCCTCGATCAAGTGGCAGTACCTGGAAGGCGTGTCCGACCAAAGCGCGGTTTCACCCGATGGCTACACCCTGGAAGGGCTGCAGGTATCCCGGCCGGGCAATGCCGACATCCAGCTCGACCTGTTGCTGGACTACGCCTCCAACGTAGCGATGTACCCGGCCTTCCAGGCGTACTTCCGCCAGTACCAGCCACCGCTGCTCGCGGTCTGGGGAAAGAACGACCCATTCTTCGTGCCGGCCGGCGCCGAGGCGTGGAAGCGCGATATTCCCAAGGCGGATATTCGTTTTTATGACACCGGGCACTTTGCGCTGGAAACCCATGCCAAGGAGATCATTCCAGTGATACGGGCGTTCCTGGACAAGAACCTGCGGTGACCAACGCAACCCCTTTGTAGGCGCGAACTGGCTCGCGAAGAACGTCAACGGTAACGCCGCGACGCAGGTCTCACGCGGCGCTCCGAGATTCTTCGCGGGCCAGTTCGCGCTTACGGGTGGAGGAGGGGACCGATGAATTGTCTGGTTCACCTTCAAGTCATCAGTTTTGTTGAGCGCCAGTGGCTGCTCTGGAACGTCTTAAATACCTGTAGACGGTAGCCCGTGATAGCGTTAACAGTTCGCAGATGTAATGGGTTGCATGTGCAGGATGCTCAGATTGCGAAGTGCGCCATGGCATCATTGGCGCACGAGTGGACAGCGAACCGATTGGACGGGGTTTAAATGATGAAGCTTGACCCATCAGGAGTCAGTAAGGTCCCGGCGATTCAATGGGAGGCCCATGCGTGCCTGCCATTGATTCCCGGACAGGATATGTCGCGCCTGAACAGGTACCGAGAAGCCGGCTTTCATCATGTCTCGATCAACGTGGGCATGGACATGACCCCGTTTGAAACCGTGATGCGAACGCTTGCGGGTTTCAGGAGCTGGCTCGCTCAACACCCTGAAGACTTTGTCCTGGTCGCCAGCGTTGACGATATCTACCATGCGCACACGTCTCGAAAGCTTGCGGTCTCCTTTGACCTCGAAGGTTCCAATATGCTGCGGCAGGACCCTGCGATGGTGGCACTGTTCGCAAGCCTGGGGGTTCGCCAGATGTTGCTTGCCTACAACCGCGACAACAGTTGTGCTGGCGGCTGCCATGGCGCAGGTAGCGGATTGACCACCCTGGGACGCAAGGTCGTTCAGAGTATTAATACAGCGGGAATTGTTATTGACTGTTCGCACGCCAGCAAACGCTCAAGTCTTGAAATTATGGAAATGTCACAGCGCCCCGCGATTTTCTCCCACACCAACGTCAAAGCGGTTTTTGATCACCCGCGAACAATCGATGATGAACAAATATTCGCCTGTGCGGCTCAAGGTGGCGTCATCGGACTTACAGGCCTAGGCATATTCCTGGGCGACCCATCGGCCTCCGTAGACGCTTACGTTCGACAAATCGACTATCTGGCAGAGCGCATCGGGACAAGCCATATCGGCATAGGTTTGGATACCGAGTTGTACCCCGAGCACAAAGATTTGCCGGAAGGTGAAGACGAGAACGACTGGTGGCCGATTGAGCACTATGGCCAGATGAACGGACATGTTCAGTTGCAGCCCGAGACCCTGGGTGAGGTCGCACAGAAATTGACGCGCTTGGGTTATTCAGATGCGGATATCCAAGCGATCTACGGCAATAATTTCATGCGTATTGCAGAGGCAACCTGGCCAAATTCTGTGCTCGAAAAAACGTTTACACGCTGATCAAGGCCTCAACCCCTACCTTGCATTCTTCCAGACGCTTGTAACGTCTCAACACCTGTGCTCCACTAACTTTACAGATAGTAGGTTGTAGGTATGCAAGTGAAAAACACAAAGATCGTCGCCGACAAGAGGACCTCAGGTCGTCTGCCGAAGCCCGAGCGGCGTCAGCAACTGCTCGAAACGGCGCGTGTGATCGTTCGGGAGGAAGGTGCGGATCGACTGACGCTGGGCCACCTGGCAGTGTGCGCAGGCGTTTCAAAGCCTGTGACCTACGAGCATTTCGAGACCAGAACCGGTCTTTTGATTGACCTCTATCGTTGGATAGACACCGAACGTATTACCGCGTTTCGCACGCTTATGGCTCAGGAAAATCGACCGGCGAAAGACACTGTATTGGCTTTGGCTAAAGCCTATCTGGCCTGCGGAACCGACCAGGGTGACGAATTTCATGCTGTCGGCGCGGCGCTTGCAGGAAGCGATGAGAAAGCTGGCGTGTACCAAGAGTTGGTTGACGCGGTGATCGAGATGTTCGTGGAAGTCCTACGGCCTCACTCAAGCGTTCGCCTGGAATCGCTGGCATTGGCCTGCGCGGCACTGGTTGCGGCGGGAGACGCGCTGACATGCGCCGTTACACGTGGAAATTGCTCCGTTGCCGAGGCAGAAGAGATGTTTTCGACTCTCATTGGAGCTGTAGCCCAGGACAAAAGGTAAGAAGAGGTGCCGCTATGGAAATGTCGAACGTCAGGCTTGCCCGGGTCACGCGCAAAGATAGGGACGAGCTTCTCCACGCGAATCGGGAAAGCCTTGAATATCATGGCCGCTGGGTACAGCCGTTCACGACCGCTTCAGGGTTCGAGGAGTGGTATTCGGCACACATTACGGGCGCAAGCGTTGGGCTGGTGGCCCGCGATAGAGAATCCGGGCACATTGTGGGAGTCACCCATCTAAGCCAGATCTTCTATAAAGGATTTCAAAACGCCTATCTCAGTTACTGGGGCATGGCTTCGTTTGCCGGGACTGGAAGAATGTCCCAGGCGGTGGGGTTGACAACGAGGTATGCCTTTGAGGAATTAGGGCTTCACCGTATCGAAGCCAATATTCAACCTGAAAATGTGCGATCAATAGCACTGGTCAAACGTCTCGGATTCACGAAAGAGGGGTTTTCTGCGAAATACCTTCAGATCGGCGGAGTCTGGTGTGATCACGAACGCTGGGCACTCCTGGCCGATTGATGCCTGCGGTGAGAGGCAACAAACGGCCTGGCGTCTCAGGAACGGCCTAAGGTATCAAGCGTGTCTCGCGTAGTTTGTCGAACACGTCGAAAAATGCCTGATCGCTCGCCTGGTAGGCGGTGAAGCCCATGGCACGGCTTTTCGACATGTCCGTGACCACTTCGATGGGTCGACCCAGGTCCGCATCGGTATGCCATGGGGATATCAGCCGACCGATATCGGATTCCTTCAGCCCGAATTGCGCGACCATTTGCGTCCATACGGCTTGGTCGTCAGCCATCTGCCCGGCAAGGGGGGAGGGTGAAGCGGGATAATCGGCGGCAGGCACGTCGAAGTATTCGGCAATTCGGCTCCACATCCATTTCCAACGAAAGACATCGCCATTCGTGACGTTAAATGCCTGATTGGCCGCAGCCGGCGTAGTGGCCGCCCACAATTGTTGTTTGGCCAACTGCCGGGCATCCGTCATGTCAGTGAGGCTGTCCCACTGCACTGTTGATCCGGGAAATACAAAAGGGCGATGGGTCTGTTTACAAATCGAGGCATAGACAGCGAGGGTGGTGGCCATGTTCATCGCGTTGCCTACAGCAACCCCGGTGACCGTATGCGGGCGATGAACGCTCCAGGTAAAGCCGTCCTTTTCAGCTGCGGCGAAGAGTTCGTCTTCCTGGGCGTAGTAGAAATTTTCGATGTCCAGACGACCCTGATCCTCGCGGAACGGTGTTTGCGGAAGGCTGCCGTTACCATAGGCTTCGAATGGGCCGAGGTAGTGTTTCAGCCCCGTGACCAGCGCTACGTGTTCAACGCTCCTGGCTGGACGAATGGCGGCCAGCACGTTGCGAACCATGGCCGCATTGACACGAATGTTCTCGGCTTCCGTGGCTTGCCGTGACCATGTCGTAATGAACACATGCGTGGGCTTCAAACCCGCGAGCGCGTGTTCCAGCGAAGCGGGATCCTGAAGGTCTGCCGCCACGGGGATCACGCCTGGCGCTTGCGATGGGTGCCTGGACAGCGCGGCGACCTGCCAGTTGTTGTCGATTAATAACTGAGTGATGGCGCTGCCGACGATGCCGCTGGCGCCGACGACCAAAGCTGTTTGGCTCATATGTTTCTCCTGGATTCAGGTTTGGGAGCCCGCCTGAGTGACAGAGGTTCAACCTGATCTGATCCGCAGGGGCATCAAAATCGCGGCTCCAAGCGGCTACTGCCTACCGGTCTTGATGTTGACGACATTCTTTCTGGGCGGCTCGCCAAACAGCCGCTTATATTCTCGACCAAATTGATTGGCACTTTCATAGCCGACCATTAAGGCCGCTTCTGTCACATCGCAATCTTCAACCAGCATCAGGCGTTGCGCCTCATCCAAACGCAGACGCTTCTGATATTGCAAAGGGCTGAGTGTCGTTATTTTTTTAAAATACTTGTATAAAGTGGAAGGCGCCATATTCAATGTCCCGGCCAATTTATCTACCTGCAACGTTTCTCGGTAATTTTCCCGCAGCCACATGATCGCCTGATCAATTTTATTGCTTTGAGAACCGACTGTATTCAAAAGTCGAAGTTGATGTCCGAAGGGTGTTGTGAGCAGTCGGTAGTGAATTTCTCGCGATATTAGCGCTCCTGATGCCTTGGCGTGCTCTGGCTTATCGAGTAATTCAAGCATTCTTAAAAAAGCATCAAGCAATTCCGGGCTGAGTTCTTGTACCGCTGCGCCAACTGCAATGTCGTGATTATATTCCGTCGGCGCTGGAATTTTAGCAGCTAATGCAGCTATCGAAGGCCTGTCCAGATCCAGGGAAACTGACAGGTAGGGCATCTCGGAAGTCGCTTCCAGGAGACAACTGGAGACGGGCATGTTCACGCCGGCGATAAAACATGTGTACTCCCCGAATGAAATATCATTGATACCCATACGAACCCACTTCCTCCCCTGTACTGCGATAATAAGTATTGGCTTATAGAAGTGGGGTTTTGCCGTGTCTGAATGGTCATAGCGGTGCAGCGTAAAACCCTCGATAGGGGTTGGGAAGCGGCCCTCCTCAGGGAGAAGCCCACGAATCATATCCCTGAGCGCCACTCGGCCATCTTCAGCCGCAAAACGATAGTTTTCCGCCAATTAGGGCCTCCTTTGCAGGCACAGTGGGGTAAGCCCCATATTTACACATTGTCATACGAAATTATGACACATGCAGAAAGCGCAGCGTGTTGGAAAATTCCACACGTAGAGAATCAGGCAGTAATCGTGCAGAAACGTGACTATTGTCTTTTGCCGGACTTTGAGAACATGGCAAACTTGAAAGTCACCTGACCACGTACTTTAATTCATAAACTCACAATCACCCATGCACTAAAATTCGGACTTACTCATATGCCAAGCGCTAATATCGAACGTAAAAATTACCCGGCACTTCCTCCCGCAGTGGGGCCCTATTCGCATTCAGTAAAAAATGGCCACACGCTCTATCTGTCAGGCTTTACTGCATTCGGCACTGAGGCTCAAGGGCAAAGTCTTGAAAAACAGGCCAATGCTATTTTGCAGCAGATTAAAACGGTTGCAGTCGAAGAGGGCACCGATATGTCTGCACTCTTGAAAGTGACTATCTTCATCACCGACTTCAGCCAGGCCGGCGAACTGCGCAAGGTGCTGGCGCAGCACTATGATGGGCATCTCCCTGCCAGCTCCCTGGTCGAGGTTTCCAAATTGTTTTCCCCGGAACTGAATATCGAAATTGAAGCTATTTTCGCGATATAACAGGCGGTAGAGGCGGCGTTGCATGTTGGAGCAGCGTGCAACCCGCCTCAAACTGGCCATGGAAATGTGTGATACGTGGGGGTCAAGTCCACCCTGGCGGATGGACCTGAATGCGCGGGCCTTTCGATGCTTTAGCCAGCGTTTTCCATACTTCGCTGCGGATAAAGCGCTCGCCAATGTGAGATTTGCTGTTGGATGTTCCAATAAATGATGTGCTCGTAGAGTTTTTCCACAAAATCCACATCGAATCCAGTGTCGACGGCCCACTCGCGGCGGTCCTGCAGCATCGCCGCCACCCGTTCCGGCGCGGGGATCGCTTGTTCGTTGGCCTTGAAGCGCACGGCGGCCTTCACGTAACCCAAGCGTTGTTGCAGTGACTCCAGGATCTGACGGTCGAAAAAGTCGATGCCCGCGCGGATGTCGGTGAGGCTTTCGCACGCCTCGGGGGTTTTCAGTGACGACATAGTGTTTGTCTCTAATAAAGGGTTCGTTTCAGATGACGTCGAAGCGTGGACACGCCAGCCGGGCAGCGGTGGGCGGCTGTTCATGGGCGCCTTGACGCGCACGGGCGGCGCCAGTGCCCCAGGCGTTGCTGTCACGCTCGGCGATGACCTCATCAATCAAGGCGTCGATCATGCAGTTGTCGTGATGATGGGGCGTGGTGATCAAGTGCGCGGTGCCACCGGAGATGGCCAGGCAATACTTTTTCGCGATGCTTTCCGACGGGCAGGGAAACACCACGGTGATGGAGTTCTCGTTGCGCCATGCATCGATGCCGGCTGCCTGGAAGCGATCCACGGCATATTGCGCCTGGTCCAGGCAGTGGCGGACACGCTGGCGCCAGTCGGCGAACGAGTGGCTGCGCAGTGCCGCCCACATCATCAGCGGCGTGTGGCCATTGCGTGAGCCGCTGATGGTTTTGTCATGGGCCAGGATGTAGTCGACTTCCACGCAGATGCGCGCCACGTTCTTGCGCTTGGCGACCACGATGCCGCACGGGATCGGCGAACCAATCATCTTGTGCCCGGACACGCAGATCGAATCGATGCCGTCGGCAAACGTGAAGGGTTGCGGGTGGTCGACGAAGGGCAGGATCATCCCGCTCAGCGCCGCGTCGGCATGCAGGTAGTAGTCACGCCGGGCAATGCCCGCCAGTTGCAGCCGTTGCTGGATGGTCGCAATGTTGTCCACCGCGCCACGCATCGTCGTGCCGATATTGGCGAAGATGATCGGGTGACGCTCCTGGTCGGCGGCGATCTTGAGCATCAGGTCGTCGTAGTCGATCTCGCCGTTGGGCAGGGATTCGACGGCACGGCATTTGATGCGCAGCAGCTTGACGATCTTGGCCACCGAGTAGTGGGTTTCCCTGGAGTAATACAGGGTGCCGTCAGGGAACAGTTCGCGGGCCAGGTAGCAGCCGAACATATTGCCTTCGGTGCCGCCATTGGTGACGTAGCCCCAGCTGTCTTCGAGCGCAATGTGGAACAGCTCGGAGAAGTACGTCATCACGTCCTTTTCAAAGTCGAACGAGTTCAGCACATAGTTGCTGTACTCGTTCCAGTCCCCGCAATTGTTGATCGAAAACTGCAGGAAACGGTGCAACTGGGAGTAATCGAAATCGGCGGATTCGGGGTAGCCGATGTTGAAGTACTGATGGGTCACGCAGTGCTGCCAGAAGTGCTCAAGCCTGCTTTGGTCGGCCGTGGATAACGTCATCTCTAACTCCTTTTAAATCGACTGGGCGAAGCGGCCCGTTCAGGCCGCTTTTTGCCGCGTGTCCACCAGCGACCACCAACTGGCGAGCGTGGGCGAGTCGGCCAGCTCTTCAAAGGTGACGGCGATTCCACGCGCCTTGAGTTCGGCGGCAAGTTTCATCACTTGCAGGGAGTCGAGGCCGTAGAAAATCAGGTTTTCCTCGGGGTCCAGTGCTTCGCCGTCTTCGATCAATTGCAATACGCGGGTTTTCAGCCAGGCGCGGGTGGTTTCCGCCGTCAGCAGTTGGCGCAGCTGTTTCTTGTCGATCTTGCCCACGGCGGTGAGCGGCATGGTGTCGATCAGCCGGATGCGGTCGGGCAGTTTGTATTCGGCGATGCCCAGTTCCATCAGGTGGCGACGCAGGGCGGGCGGCTTGAGGTTGGGATTGCACGAGACGACGAAGGCGCAGCTCTTTTCCCCCAGTGCGGCGTCGGGCATGGCGACCAGACCGGCGTGGGTGACGTCGGGGTGCAACACGATGAGGTTTTCGATCTCTTCGGAAGCGACTTTTTCGCCACCCCGGTTGATCTGGTCCTTGACCCGGCCGACGACGCGCAGGTCACCGCTGGGTGTCATTTGCACCAGGTCTCCGGAGTAGTAGTAACCCTCGTTGTCGAAGGCCTGGGCGTTCTGTTCGGGGCTCTTGTAGTAGCCGCAGAAGGTGTAGGGGCCGCGGGTAGCCAACAGGCCGGGCTCGCCGGGCGCTACGGGCACACCCTGTTCATCGACGATTTTGATTTCGTCCCCCGGGCTGATCGGGCGGCCTTGGGTGGTAAAGATTTGCTCGTCGGTGTCATCCAGGCGAGTGTAGTTGATCAGGCCCTCGGCCATGCCGAACACCTGCTGCAGTTTGCAGCCGAGCACCCCGGGCACCTGGCGGGCCAGCGAGTCGGCGAACACGGCGCCGCCGACCTGCAGGAATTCAAGCGATTGCAGTTGTTCGGTGTGCTGCGGCGCGGCCTGCAGCCACAACGCGACGGCACTGGGCACCAGGGCGACGGTGTTGACTTCGTGGCGCTGGATCATTGCGAAGCAGGTCTGCGGTTCTGGGCTCGGCGCCATGATGAGGGTACCGCCTGCGTACAGCACGCCCAGGGCGCCCGGCGAACTGAGCAGGAAGTTATGCGCTGCCGGCAGGGCGCACAGGAAGCGTGTTTGTGCGGTCAGGCCGCATACCTCGGCACTGGTGCGGGCGTTGTAGTGGTAGTCATTGTGGGTGCGTGGGATGAGCTTGGGTGTACCGGTGCTGCCGCCGGACAACTGGAAGAGGGCCACTTCATCCGGTGCGCTGGGGGAGAAATCCACGCGGCTGTCGCTCGGGCTTTCGATCCAGGCAACCAGGTTGTTGGGGGCGTGCTGTTCGCCGAGGAACAGCGTGACCTCAGGGCTTGCGCCGACTTCGTTGAGGTCGGCGAGGTAGCCGTCATCACGAAACACTTCATGCTCACGGGAGGCGATCAACAGCTTTGGCGTGATTTGCCTGGCGTAGCTTTTAAGCTCCAGTTTGCGATGGCTGTAGAGCGCGTTAAGCGGCACGATGCCGGCCTTGAGCAGCGCGAACAGCACGATGTAGAACTCGGCGATGTTGGGCAGTTGCACCAGCGCGGTGTCGCCGTGGCCAAGCCCGCTGGCGGCCAGGCGCGAGGCGAGGTTGGAAGACAGTTGATCCAGCTCGTCATAACTGAAGCGACGCTCGCCGCAAATGATCGCGCAAGCCTGGGGCTGTACTTGGCTGCGGGCCTGGAGCAGGTGGGTGAGGGGTTGATCGATCCAGTAGCCGTTTTCCCGATAGCGTTGTGCTCTTTCGAGGGGCCAGTGCGTGAATTCTAGGGTCATGAGGGTCACTGCTGAAAAATGGGGAAATTAGTGGGCCAGGCCGCATGCGCGCAGCATGGTGCCGAGCTTGGTCTGGACTTCTGTCCATTCGGAGTCGGGGCTTGAGGCTTCGACGATGCCGGCGCCAGCGAACAGGCGGACCTTGTTGCGCTTGATGGTGCCGCAGCGGATGGTCACGACCCATTCGCCGTTACCCTGGGCGTCGCACCAGCCGACCATGCCGGTGAACAGGCCTCGCTCAACGTGCTCGACGAAGCGGATCAGGTGCCGCGCGCGCTCGGTAGGGAAGCCACACACCGCAGGGGTTGGGTGCAGGCGGCACGCCAACTGCAAGGCGGAAATGCCGGGGTCGGCCAGGGTGCCTTCGATACGGGTGGAGAGGTGCCACAGCGCGGGCGTGCTGATCAGGCTAGGGCGCTGTGGCACGTCCAGCCGTGTGCACAATGGGCCGAGCTGGGAGGCGATGTCTTCGGTCACCAGGCGGTGTTCATAGTGGTCTTTTTCCGAGGCGGCCAGCCAGTCGGCGTTGCGCCGGTCGGCTTCGGGGTCAGCCATACGCTTGGCCGAGCCGGCGAGGGGATTGGACACGAATTCCAGACCGTCCTTGTGCACCAGCAATTCGGGGCTGACGCCGATCAGCGTGGCGCCGTCCGGCATGGGCACGCGGAAGTGGTAGCCGCTGGGATTCTGGGCACGCAGATTGTTCTGCATGGCGCTCACGTCTACATCCTGGGCAAACAGCAATTCACGCTGCACCGAGAGCACGGCCTTGCGCACGTCGCTGTGGCGGAAGTTGACGATGGCGTGTTCGACCGTGCGCTTGAAGCCTTGCTCGTCCGGTATGTTTTTTTGTTCAAGCAGTTCCGGCATCGAGGCCGCACCGGTGTGCACGGCACCGCTGCGGGCGCGCCACTCGGCGTGTTCGGGGATGTAGAGGCAGGACGCTTCAGCGGGATCGAAGGGGATGGCGCCGACGATCATCGGGTTGGCCTGGCCCGCTTTGCGCGCTTGTTCAAAGGCGTGCGAGACGGTTTTTTGAAACAGGCTGCTGGCGTTTTCACCGGCGATGGCCGGCGTTTCGATTCGTTGCAACATGCCGCTGACCGCCAGCTCACGATCGCCGGAGGTGAATGAAAAACTCCGCGTTTCGTCAAGCTGTTGCACCTCATCCATGTCGCTCGTCCTAAGGGTGCCCGTTCTCATGTGCAGAAAGCCTCCGTGGCTTGTGGTCAAAAAATTATACCTTGAAATATAATCATTATCGTTTCTAATAGGTGACGCTAATCATTTAGATTTGTCAATCACATGAGTGGACCATGAGAGAGTTAACTTCGATGCAGGCCGCCTGTTGGATCGGGCGTACTGCTCATGCCTTTTTAGGGAGAGTTTCGGCTCATCTTTATGCCGAGTTCGATGGCCAGTGCATTGACCTGGACCGGTTACGCCAAGCGCTAGAGCGGGCCAGCCTGCTGCATCCGATGCTGCGAATGCGCGTGGATGTGCAAGGGCTGCAATCCATCGCGTCCATGGACCAATCGCCGCGGTTGGAAGTCGAAGACCTGCGTGCCATGACCGAGTCGCAGGCCACCCGCCACCTGCTGGCCAAACGGGAGGCGTGGACACATCAGCAACTGGACCTGCGCCATGAGCCGGGCGCCCGGTTTGCAGTGAGCCTGATGGCCGACGATAGGTTTCGCCTGCATGTCGATACCGACATGATCGCCATCGATCCCTCCAGTTTCCGCACGCTGATGGAAGACCTGGCCCGGCTTTACGAGCAGCCCGATGACACGCTGGCGAACACGCCATCCTTCTTCGACTGGTACGACAAGGTGCGTGTCGACCCGGCGCTCAAGGCCGCCCGGGATCGCGACCGTGCCTGGTGGCGTGAACGCCTGGCGCACGTTGCTCCGGCCCCCACCTTGCCATTGCTTGAACACCCGCCGGAGCACGCGCAAAGCCACCGACTCCATACCTGGCTGGGCCCCGTCGAGCGTCAGGCATTGGAACACCTGGCACGGGAACGCAGGATCACCCTGTCGACCTTGATGATGGGGCTGTTTGCGGCGGTGCTCGGGGAGCAGACCGGCGACCGTAGCTTTCGTCTCAATGTACCGACGTTCTGGCGCCAACCGCTGGTGGATCATGTCGAGCGCGTGGTGGGTGAGTTTGCCAATGTGTTGATTCTGGATGTGGACATCGAGTCCGCCGCCACGCCGGCCGCGCTGTGTGCGCAACTGGCGAAAAAAATGGTCGGCCTGCTTGAGCATTGCGCCTATCCGGGGGTGAATGTGATGCGCGACCTGTCCCGCCATCACGGCTCGCCACAGCTGGCGCCGGTGGTCTTTACTGCCGCGCTGGACATGCCCGGTGGCGACTTGCTTTCGCCGCGCGTGCAGCGTGTATTCGGCCCGATGAATTGGGTCATATCCCAAGGGCCTCAGGTAGCGCTTGATGCACAGATCGCCTGCGCCGATGGCGGTATCCTGATCAATTGGGATATTCGTCTTGATGCGTTGCCACTGCCGTGGGTAACGACGTTCTTTGAGCGCTTTGTGGCGATCACGCAGGAAGTGGCGGCCGATTCGCGCGCGTTGGATCAAGCGCTCAATGTCGGTGTTTCGCGCACACTCGAAAAACCACTGTCAGCCCTGCAGCAGGCGTACTTATTGGGCCGTGGCACCCAGGTGCCTCTTGGCGGCGTGGCCATGCAGGAGTTTCGTGAATACCACGGGGCCATGGACCCGACGCTGCTGCGCAGTCGCCTGGCAGCGATGGTGCAGCGCCATGACAGCCTGCGCACACGGGTGGATGCGCTCAAGTTGGTCAGTTACGTCAGCGATGAAGCTCGCATCAATCTAGACGAAGTCGACCTTACATCGATGTCGGCGCAAGCCGCGTCGGCGTACATCGATGAACGCCGCGAGGCCTACGCCCACGCCATCTTCGAGCTGGACCGTGCGCCTTGGAATGTCACGCTCTTCCACCTGCGCGACGACCAGTTGACCGTGTTCGTGCGCCTGGATGCGTTGATCCTCGACGGCCGCTCCATTGCGGCGTTGTTGGTCGAGCTGTTCGACGGACTGACCGGCGATGAGCCCGCTGCCGAGGCTGCGCCTGCCCAGGTGGATCAGGCCCATCAACGCAAGGCCGACGCGGTTTACTGGAAGACCAAGCTCGCCGACGTGACGGGCGCACCAAGCTTGCCATGGCGCGTGCCGCTCGATCAAGTGCGGGCCTCGCGCTACGAGCGTCAGAGCCGACAGGTGCCCAAGGCGGTATTCAACGGTTTCTGCAAATTGGGCGCCCGGCAGCGGCTATTCAAGAACTCCGCCCTGATGGCGCTGGTGATGGAGGTGCTGTCCCACTGGCTCGATGAAGGCGGCTTGTGTGTGGCGGTGCCCGTTGCGCCGCAAACGGGCGGTGCATTTGCCAACCGTTCCAGCTTTATCGCGATCAACCGAAGCGAGGCGCCCGGCACCTTTACGGAGCGTGCGGCGAAGCTGCAAGTGGACGTGCTGGAAGGGCTGCAACACCTGGCCTATTCGGGCGTGGACCTTGCCCGGTTGCTGTTCGAATCCCACGGCCCTGGACCCGTGCTGCCGGTGGTGATTACCAATGGCTTTTCCTGGCCGGTGTCGGCGGCGGACAGTCCCATGCAGTTGCAAGGCGGCCTGACCCAGACGCCTCAAGTGGCCATGGACATTCGCTTCTGGGCAAACGCCGAGGGCGCGCTGGTGCTGGATATCGACTATGCACGGGAAGTCCTCGACCCAGCGGTGGTTCACGACATCCTGGATGCGCTGGAAAAGGCCATCAGCCAGATCAGCGCCAGCGGTGAGTTTGCCGTGGACGCCGGTGCGATCATCGACACGTCTCACTATTGCCTTAATAGCGCGGCAACCGAGGCCCGTGCCGAAGGGTTCCTGGCGCAAGTCGCCAGGCACCTGTTCGACCCCGCCAACCAACGGATCGCCCTGATCAGCGGCGAGCGGCAGATCAGCTACGCCGAACTGGGAGCGGATGTGTCGCGAGTCATTGCGGCGCTCAAGGCCCGTGGCATCGGTCCGGGCCAAGTGGTCGCCATCTGCCTGCCACGCAGCCCGGAGCACACCACGCTGACCTTGGCCTGTGCATTGACGGGCGTGATCTGGGTGCCTATCGACGCTGCGGCGCCGGACGAGCGTCGGCAGTATCTGTTGGAAAACTGCCGCCCCGATCTGGCGATCATCAGCTCAGGCGAGACGGTCGAGCAGGCCCACGCCACGCCGAACGAGTTGCTGGCCGGGCCGCAAGCCAGTGCGCCAATACTGGATGATCGCTCGCTGAGCGAAGCGCCGGCGTACTACCTCTACACCTCGGGCACCACCGGCAAACCCAAGTGCGTGGTGCTGTGCAACCGCGCCACGGCCAATGTCATCGGCAGCACCTTGTCACACTGGCGCGTGAGTGAGAGCGACGTGTTCATGTCGGTTACCCCGCTGCACCACGACATGTCGGTATTCGATGTGCTCGGCTGCCTGACGGCTGGCGCCACGCTGGTACTGCCTGGCGTCGGCGAGGAAAAGGATGCGCTGCGCTGGAATCAGTTGATCGCCAGGCACGGTGTGACGCTGTGGTGTTCCGTGCCGGCCATCCTGGAAATGCTGCTGGCGTGCCGTGGTGACTATGACTTGGCCAGCCTGCGCCTGATCGCCCAGGGCGGCGACTACATCAAGCCGGGCGTGATCGCCGAGTTGCGCGGGCTGCTGCCATCGTCGCGCCTGATTTCCCTGGGGGGGCCGACAGAAACCACGATCTGGAGCATCTGGCACGACATCACTGCCGATGACCAACTGCAAATTCCCTACGGGCGACCGTTACCGGGCAACCGCTATCTGGTGCTCGACGCCCAGGGCGCGCATTGCCCGGCAGGGGTTGTCGGCCGCATTCATACGGCAGGCGTCAACCTGGCCCTGGGCTACCTGGAAGACGGCGCGATGGCACACACCGAATTCATCAGCGTGATCGATGAGCACGGCCAGGCCGTACGTGCATTTCGTAGCGGTGACTGCGGGCGCTATCGCCGTGACGGCACGTTGATGTTCGACAGCCGCGTGAATGGCTACGTAAAGGTGCGCGGCGTGCGCGTGTCGCTGCCCGACATCGAGAACGAGCTGATCAAGCATCCTGCGGTCAGGCACGTGCTGGTGGTGGACTACGGCGAACAGCGCCAGGGCGAGGTCAACATCGGTGCGCTGTACGTGAGCGCAGAAGACGCCGCCCCCTTGACCGCCGCCGCGTTGCGCCAGTTCGCCCGCGAGCACTTGCCGCAATCCCACGTGCCCACGCGTTTCCTGGCGGTGGAGGCGCTGCCGTTATCGCAAAACGGCAAGCCTGATCGCCCGCGCGCGCGCAGCTTGTTGCTGGAGCCTGCCGAAGAGGTCGTTGAAACCCTGTGCAGCAAGGTCTTGGCGATCTACCTGAGTGTGTTGGGCAGGCCCCCGCAGGACGGCGCCAATGCCTCGGTCGACTTCATCAGTCTGGGCCTGCGGCCCCAGCATTTGAAAGCCATCGCTGCGCGGTTCCAGGAGGAGCTGGCGGTGACACTTTCCCCCGGACAATTACTGCGTTGCCGTAACGCACACGATGTCGAGCGATTGCTCGCCTGCGCATAACCACATAGCACTACCCAGGGAGACAGATTGGATGACGGATTTAACCACTGTAGATATCGCCGGTGTTGGCATCGGGCCCTTTAACCTCGGGTTGGCCGCTTTATTGTCCAAACATTGCGAGGTGACCAGTCTTTTCCTGGATCGCAAAGCCGAATTTCGCTGGCATGAAGGGTTGCTCTTGCCGGGCACCACGTTGCAGGTGCCGTTTCTGGCGGACCTGGTGACGATGGCCGACCCGACCCACGAGCTGAGCTACCTGAATTACCTGCACCAGCACGATCGCCTGTACCAGTTCTATTACTACGAGAACTTCCAGGTGCCGCGCCGCGAGTACGACCACTATTGCCGTTGGGCTTCGCAGCAGTTGCCGACGTGCCACTTCGGCGAGGATATCTGTGATGTGACTTACGACGCGGGAGCCGGCAAGTTCCTGATTGAAAGCCAGTCCGTGTCAGGCTTCAAACGCTGCTATTCCAGTCGAAACCTGGCGGTAGGCATCGGCACTACGCCGATATTGCCGCAATGGGCTCAGGTGAAAAGCGCGGCACCGATCCTGCATTCGGCAGAGTTTGGCAAGCGCCAGGCACAGTTGTCGGAATGTCGGCGTGTCACCGTGATTGGCTCCGGCCAGAGCGCCGCCGAGTGCGTGCTCGCGTTGTTCAACGAGCTGACCCCTGAGCGAATCGCCGCAGGCGCCTCGATCCGCTGGATCACCCGTTCAGCCGGTTTCCACCCCATGGAATACTCCAAGCTGGGGCAGGAGTGCTTTACGCCGTCCTACATGGAGTACTTCCACAGCCTCCCGCGCGAGCGCCGTCGCGAGGTCGTGGCCAAGCAGGGCCTGTTGTACAAAGGCATCAGTTTTTCCACGATCGCCGCTATCTACGACTTGATCTATGAGCGCTCCATCGGCGGCAGTGACCCTGGCCTGACGTTGCTGTCGAATTGTGAAGTCGAGACGGTCGAGGACGTCGCCGGTACGCTGCGTATTGCCTATCGGCACCGTGAGCTGGACCAGGCCGGCAGCCTGGAGGCCGACGCGATCGTGGCCGCGACGGGCTACGGGCATGCCTGGCCGCAGTGGTTCGAGCGGCTTAAGGGGACGGTACTGGAGACCGATGAGCACGGTGACTGTCTTGTGGAGGATGACTTCACTGCGCGTCGCTGTGATGACGGGGCAGGGCGTATCTTTGTGCAGAACGCCGAGATCTTCCAGCATGGCGTGGGCTCGCCGGACCTGGGCGTTGCCGCGATTCGTAACGCGAGCATTGCCAATCAACTGCTCGGCCGCCCGCACTACCGCCTGCCCAAACGCTCGTCGTTCCAGCGTTATGGCATGCATGAGGTGTAGTGCGTGAACGACAGGGCCTTGGTGTTACCAAGGCCCTGTTGAAGGTCAGACGCGGATGTGGTCCAGGGTGAGGGTATCGGCGCCAGGTGTCGCAAACAGCGCGAACATCTGCTCAATCGTGGCGCTCATGCGCGCCATCTGTTGTGCACTGTAACGGTCCGAACGGTAGGTCACCACCAGGCGCAATGCGCGCTTGCCGCCCAGCGTGTTTTCCATGATCTCGAACTGAATACCGAACATCGACTGGGTCTTTTCCGGGTCAATCTGGCGGTAGCGGATCGCGCCGTTATCCGGTGTGCGCAGGGCGCCGTTCAAGGCGTTGTTGGCGTGAATCTGGATGTACACGTCGAACAGCAGTCCATCCGCCGGGGTCATGCCCAGGGCCTGTTGAATCTGCTCCATCGGCACATCGGCGTAGGCCATCGAGTCGTTGATCAGGCGACTGACGTTTTCAATCAGGGCGCCGACGGCTTGCCGAGGATCGAATTGCACGCGGTGCGCGACCATGGTGGTGAAGTAGCCAACCGTGTCGTAATACGCCGGATCTGTGCGACCGGAAGCCGAGGTGCCCACGACCAGGTCTTTCAAATCGCCGAGCTTGTGCAGGGAGAGCACGATTGCCGAATAGACCACGCCGAACAGTGACGCGTTGTTCTGCCGGGCGAAGGCGTACAGGTGGTCGGTCGTGCCTTGGGTGGGCTTGATCTCGAACCACTGGGCCCTGGTCGATACCTGTGCCGGCGGTGCCTCGGAGGAGGGCAGCGTCAGGCCACGGGTGGCATCGCGCAGCATGCCGGTCCAGTAGTCGAGGTGCTTCTGGTTGATCCCGGCGGCTTGCTGGCGCACGGCGAATTCATGAAAGGACGGTGCCGGGCTTTTCCAGACGGGCGCTTTGTCGGCCGCTCGGGCCAGGTAGGCCTGGGCCAGTTCTTCCATCATCACGTTGAGCGACCATTCATCAATGGCCATGTGATGGACGAGCAGCGACAAGGTTTGCCGTTGATGTTGAGTGTCCTGAATGAAGCGCACCCGCAGGGGCAGCTCGCGGGTCAGATCGAACTGATAGGTGGCTTCGCTTTGCAGGGTGGCACCCTGGCTTTCGCGGCTGGGCCAGAACCACTTGAACTGCCCTAGCTGCGAGGTCGGCACGATTTGCTGGTATGCCTCGCCACGCTCGAAGTGGAAGGTGCTGCGCAGGCTGGCATGGCGCTCAAGCAGGTCATGGAATGCCTGCTCGAACAGCGCTTCATCCACCGGGTCGAGAAACTCCATGGCAAACGGCAGGTTGAAGATCGTGCCGAATTCGAAGGCGGCGTAAGCGCGTCCCAGGGACGCCTGGGCCAGTGCGAACGGCGCTTTTTGTACATCTTGCGACAAGCCGATGGCGGTCGTTGGTGCAGCGTTTTTCGCGATGACCCGGGCGCGTGCCGCCAAGGCGGTTGCCGAGGGTGCGCTGAAGAAATCGTTGAACTGGACTTCGATGCCGTGGCTGCTCGACAGCTTGCCGATGATGCGGGTGGCCAGCAGTGAGTGGCCGCCAAAGTCGAAAAAGTCATCCGTCGCCAGCATGCCCGGTTCCGCCAGGGCTTCGCGGAACTCGGCGAGGATAACGGCCGCGACTTCAGGTGTTTCGGTTTGGGCGGCGTTCTCGCCGATGTCCGCCTGGCGGTGCAGCCACGGCAGTGGCGTATCAGTGGTGTGCATGATCTTGCGGTACAGGTCGTTCGCCTGGCAGGTCTGGTCCAGAATCGGGTGCAGGACCAGCGCCAGGATGGGCGCATCCGGCGTTTGCATAATCAGCGCCTTGAATGGCGGCTGGTGTTCGGCGTCCCACGGCGCGGCTTGTTCGGAGAGCAGGTAGTGGCCGGCGTCACCGGTCACTTGAATGCGCTCGATGCACGCTTGCCAGTCGCGCGCCTGGACCTTGTCGACTTCGCCGTCATCGTTGAACTGATAGCGGGCATTGAGCTCGGGGATTGATTCGATCACCGCCTGGAGTGCCGACTCCAGCCTTGCGGGGTCGACATTTGCGTCGAGTTTCCACGCACTCAGGTGCTTTGAAATGCGTTCGGGATATTGCTGCTGCAAGAGCCAGATATGCGCTTCGTAATCAGTGGCAGATCGTTTTGAAAACGTATCTGGAGTGAGTTCCATCATGGAAGTTTCCCGCCTTATCAAACTGAACAGTCAGAAGTAGAGATGGCACCAAGTGCCGACAGACCCATCCTCGGTCTGGTGTAACGCCTGGGAACCCGGGCGTCAGAGGACGTGCAATCCGGTGCGTTGCAGGGGCTTTATGAACACCGTATGATCGCAAATAATAATCATACATATTCGCATTAGTCAAAATCTGATCGCGGGTGGATTCGTCTCAGGAGAGGTGTTGTGAACAACGGAGCGTTTGCGTCCAAACGGCAATTCGAAAAGCTGTACATCGACCATCACCGCTGGTTGTGCAGCCTGCTGCGGCGCAAGCTGGGCAATTCGTTGGATGCTGCGGATCTGGCCCACGATATCTATCTCAACCTCATCAAGAAGGGCCGCGTGCCTTCGATCGAAGACTCGCGCTGCCATTTGACCCAGATCGCCAAAGGCATGGTGATTGACCTCTATCGTCGCCGTCACCGCGAAGCCCGCCACCTGGAATCCCTGATGCAGCAGGCCGAACCGCTGGTGCCGTCCGAAGAGGAGCGGGCGCTGGCCGCCGAGGCGCTGGTGCAAATCGATGACGCGCTGCAGGCCAAACCGCCCAAGGCCCGCGAAGCACTGTTGCTGTGCAAGCTGCATGGCATGGGCCATCGGGACATCGCTGCCGAATTGAACGTGTCGGTGTCCTCTGTCGAAAAATACATCGCGGCGGGCCTGCGGGCCTGCCATCCCTTCGCATCGACGGCCGGGCTGTGAACAATTAAATCCGCAGCGCCATTGAGGGTTTCGTCGCGTCGTTCGAAATACACGGTAGGCACGATGCAAAACGCTCGAACGCAAAAGGACGCCAGGTACGCCACACGGTGGCCGGCAGTGGTTATTCAGGAGAGCTCATGAGCGTTAAAGACACACCCATCGGTTCGGTATCCCAGGTATTACGCCCCATTCGTGGGCGGCTGATACTTGCCGCGGTACTGGCCGCCCTTGGGACCATGCTGACCCTGGTGCCCCTGGCCGGCATCGCCCACATTGCGCGACTGGCCATGGGTGACGCAGCCAGTTGGGTCCAGCTGCAAGGCCCGGTCTGGCAAGTAGTCGGCGTCAGCCTGGCCTGCCTGTTCCTGGGCATGACCTTGATTTCGCTGGGGGAGATGGTCGCGCACCTGGCCGACAACCACATCACCGGCCACCTGCGCCAGGCCATCACCCGCCGGTTGGCCAGGGTGCCGCTGGGCTGGTTCACCCGTCGTGCTTCGGGTGAGGTCAAGCAGGCGATGCAGGATGACATCGGCACCTTGCACAGCTTGACGGCGCATTTTTTCACCACCCTCGGCCGTACGCTTGGGGCAGTGATCATCGCCATCCTCTACCTGTTTGCCATGGACTGGCGCATGGCGATTGTCTCGCTGCTGCCATTCCCGCTGTTTTTCCTGTTTTTCACCCGCGCCACCAAGGCCAGTGGCGCGAACATGCAAGCGTTCGGCGCCGGCATGATGCGCATCAACAATGCCGTGATCGAGTTCGTCAACGGCATTCCCGTGGTCAAGGCATTTGGCGCCGAGGGCAAGGCCCATGGCAGTTACCTGAGTGCGGTGGATGCTTTTGCCGCTGCGTTTACCGACTTCACCCGGCCACTGGTCAGTGCAATGGCCAACGCCCACGCCATGATCACGCCCGTGGCGGTACTCGGTGTGGTGCTGGCGTCCGGTACGTTGGGGGTGAGCCAGGGCTGGCTGGCTCCGGTGGACATCCTGCCGTTTGCGCTGGTCGCTCCAGGCATCTGCGCGCCGCTGTTGCTGCTGAGCTATATCACCCACGACCTGAACAACGCGACCGCCGCCGCCCAGCGCGTGCAGACCCTGCTGCAAACCCCGGTGCTCGAAACCCTGCCAGGCGCGTCAGCACCACTGCCGGCAAACGCTGAAATTCGCGTCGAACACCTGAGCTACCACTATAACGACGACGCCCCGGTGCTCCAGGACCTGAACTTCACCCTCAAGCCCGGCACCGTGACCGCCATCGTCGGCGCATCCGGTTCCGGCAAGTCGACCCTGGCGCGCCTGCTGCTGCGTTTTTTCGACCCTACCGAAGGGCGTATCACCCTGGGAGGTGTCGACCTGCGCCACATCGAGAGCACCCAGTTGTACCGGCGCATCGGTTTCGTTTTGCAGGAAGTACGCCTGATTCACGCCAGCCTGCGCGACAACATCGCCCTGGGCCGTCCCTCGGCCAGCCAGCAGGAAATCGAGGCCGCCGCGCGTATTGCGAACATCCACGAACGCATCCTGGACCTGCCACGGGGCTATGACTCGGTGATCGGTGAAGATGCACAGCTTTCCGGCGGTGAGTTGCAGCGCGTCAGCATCGCCCGCGCCGTGTTGCTCGACCCACCCGTGCTGGTACTGGATGAAGCCACGGCGGCAGCCGATGCCGAGAATGAGGTCAAGCTGCAACAAGCCCTGTCGCGATTCGCCCAGGGGCGCACGCTCATGGTGATCGCTCACCGGCTCGACACGGTGATGCACGCCGACCAGATCATCCTGATCGACAACGGCACCCTCTGCGAGCAAGGCACCCACGCCGAGTTGCTCGCGCGCAAAGGTCGCTACGCCAGGCTGTGGGCGTTGGGCGGTTATGAACAAGCCAAGGAACAGGCGGTGTCGTCATGCTGAAAACCTTTATTCAACTGCTCGGCGAAGACGCTTCGGTGCTGCGCCGCTACCTGGCGATGGCGCTGGTCTATGGCCTGCTCTGCGGGGTGACGATTGTCATGCTGGTGCCGATCCTCACCCACTTGTTGGCGGGGGATACCCGCGCCGCCGCGCAGTGGCTGATCGCGCTGGTCATCGGTGTGGTGGTGTGCTGGGCACTGCGACGCAGCGTCGAAAAAGCCGGCATCCGCGTCGGCATCGCCGTGCTCCAGCGCGGGCGCCACCGCCTTGGCGACCATGTGGCGCAGTTGCCCGTCGGCTGGTTCAGCGCGCACAACACGGCGCGGCTCAGCCACCTGGCGACCTCGGGCATGATGGAAATGGCGCAATTGCCCGCACACGTGTTCACACCACTGTTGACCGGTGTGGTCACGCCGGTGGTGATTCTCATCGCGCTGTTCATCCTGCACTGGCCAATGGGCCTGGTGGCCCTGGCGACCCTGCCGGTGCTGCTGGGCGTGTTCGTGTTGACGGCGCGGTTGGGGCAGCGAGCCGACCACGACTTCCAGCACAACGCCGCCCTGACCAGTCAGCGCATGGTCGAGTTCGCCCAGGCGCAGTCGGTACTGCGTGCCTTCAATGGCGAGGACGGCGGTACCCGGTTCCTCGAACAGGCCATCGGTCGCCAGCAGCAGGCTGCCAGGCATCTGATCCACGTATCGGCGATGTCGGTGGTGTTCAATGCGTGGGCGGTGCAGGCCGGTTTTGCTGCGCTGCTGGTGGCTGCCACCCTGTGGCTGGGCGACCTGCTGGGCGCCGGCCTGGAAGCAGGCTCGGTCATCGCCGTGATGATTACGCTATTGCTGGTCAGCCGCTTTATCGACCCGCTGCTGGAAGTGGCCGGCTACAGCGAAGTGTTGCGCGGTGCCCGTGGCCAGTTGGGCGCGGTGCGCGAGATTTTTGCAGTCAAGCCGCTGCCGCAGCCACAGGCCCCCGAGGCGCCTGTCGATAGCAGCGTCGAACTGCGCAACGTCAGTTTCGCCTATGCCGAGGGCCAGCCCGACGTGCTGCGCGAGGTCAGCCTGCGCATCGAACCGGGCAGCATGACCGCACTGGTGGGCGCTTCCGGCTCGGGCAAGACCACATTGGTGCGCTTGATCGCACGCTTCTTCGATGTGACCCAGGGCCACGTGAGCGTCGGCGGCGTGGACGTGCGCCAGATGTCCGGTGAGCAACTGGCCGGCCAGATCAGCCAGATTTTCCAGGATGCCTACCTGTTCCAGGGCAGCATTGCCGACAACATCCGTATCGGCAAACCAGCGGCCAGCGATGCCGAAGTGATGGACGCGGCGCGACAAGCCGGCGTGCTGGAAATCATCGAGCGACTGCCCCAGGGCCTGGACACACCGGTGGGCGAGGGCGGGGCACGCTTGTCCGGTGGCGAACGCCAACGGATCTCCATCGCCCGTGCGCTGATCAAGGATGCGCCGATCCTGCTGGTCGACGAAGCCACCGCGGCCCTTGATGCCGAAAACCAGGCCGCCATCGCCGAAGCGCTGGCGCGGCTGCGTGGCAAACGCACGCTGATCGTTATCGCCCACCAGCTGTCGACCGTGGTCATGGCCGACCAGATCCTGGTGCTCGATCAAGGCCGGCTCAGCGAGCAAGGTTCCCATGCCCAATTGAGCGCCCAACCCGGGCTGTATGCCCACTTTCTTGCCCAGCGCAGGGCGGCAAAAGGCTGGCGGATCGCGGGTGAGGACGCTTCTTGAGTCGTACAGCAGTAGTCGTCCTGTTTGTCGTGCTGTGCGGCCTGTCGCTGATGGTGGGGGTCAAGCAGGTGTCGTGGGTCGAGCTGCTGAGCTTTTCCGACGACGCCTGGCTGACCCTCACCGCCAGCCGGCTGCCACGCCTGGCCGCGCTGATCCTCACCGGGGTCGGGTTGGCCGTGTGCGGGGTGATCCTGCAGCAGATCGTGCGTAACCGCTTCGTCGAGCCCGGTACCAGCGGTGGGTTGGATGCCGCCAAGCTGGGCATCCTGATTTCCCTGACGGTCGCGCCGGGCGCCGGGGCCGCCGGCAGAATGCTGTTCGCCCTGGCCTTTTGCTTTGCCGCCAGCCTGATCTATGTCGCGATCATCCGGCGCATCCAGTTCAAGAACACCGTGATGGTGCCGGTGATCGGCCTGATGTACGGCAGCGTGCTGAGCGCCGTCGCCGAGTTCTACGCCTACCGCCACAACATCCTGCAGAGCATGCAGGGTTGGATGCTCGGCGATTTCTCGAAGATCGTGCAGGGCAATTACGAGATCATCTACCTGATCCTGCCCATTGTCGTGCTGACCTACCTGTATGCCCATCGTTTCACCGTACTGGGCATGGGCGAGGGCATGGCCAGCAGCCTGGGCCTGAACTACGCCGCCAACGCGGCGCTGGGCTTGATGCTGGTGGCCGTCACCGTCTCCGCCACAGTGATTACCGTGGGCGCGATTCCCTTCGTCGGGCTGGTGATTCCCAACCTGGTGGCCCTGCACTACGGTGAAAACCTGGAGCGCACGCTGCCCATCGTCGCCCTGTGCGGTGCCTCGTTGCTGTTGATTTGCGACATCCTCGGCCGCCTGCTGATCTACCCCTTCGAAGTGCCGATCGGCCTGACTGCCGGTTGCATTGGCGGTGTGGTGTTCCTGGTGCTGCTGATCCGGAAGTACACATGAGACACATGGCTACCCGTTATGGCCTTTGGCTGCTGGTCCTGTTGCTGGCCGTTGGGTTTCTGTTGCTGGGCTCGGGCCTGGATTTCGATTACGTCATTCCCAAGCGGCTTACCCGCCTGGCCGCAATCGGCATCGCCGGCGTGTGCATTGCGTATTCGTCGGTGATTTTCCAGACCATCGCCGGCAACCGCATTCTCACGCCGGCGATCATGGGCTACGAGGCGATCTACCTGTTGTTCCAGGCGTTGCTGATTCTGCTGCTGGGCACCCAGAGCCTGCTGCTGGGGCGTGACGGCAATGTGCTGTTATCGGTGCTGTTGATGCTCGGCTATTCGTGGCTCATCCACCGTTGGCTGTTGCGCAACGGCAGTCACAACGTGTACCTGCTGTTGCTGCTCGGGTTGGTGTTGAGCATGGTGATGGGCACCTTCACCCAATTCATCCAGTTGAAGATCAGCCCCGGGGAGTTCTCGATTTTCCAGGGATTCAACTACGCCTCATTCAACAAGGCGCAACCGGGGCAGGTGATCTATTCGGGCGTGTTGGCGGCGGCGGTGTGCTTCATCGCCCAGCGCACGTTGCCGGTGCTCGATGTCCTGGCCCTGGGACGTGACAAGGCGATTTCCCTGGGGGTCGATTACCCACGCAGCGTGCACCTGCAACTGGCGCTGATCGCCATTCTGGTGGCGGTGTCCACCAGTCTGGTGGGGCCGACCGCGTTCATGGGCGTGTTCGTCGCCAACATCGCCTACGCCCTGGCCGGCACCACGCGGCACCGGGTCACCTTGCCCCTGGGCTGTGCGATTGCCATTGGCATTTTCATCATCGCTCAGTACCTGGTGGAGCAATGGTTCAACTACAACACCTCCGTGAGCATTCTCATCAACCTGGTGTGCGGTGTGTATTTGCTCGCGCTGATGATCCGAACCCGAGGCACGGCATGATCTCTCTGCAACACGTCTACAAAGCCTATGGCGCCAAGCAGGTGCTGAGTGACGTCAGCGTGCAGTTCCCACCGGGGCAAGTGACCTCATTGATCGGCCCCAATGGAGCGGGCAAATCCACCTTGTTGATGTTGATCGCCCGTCTGTTGACGCCTACCCGTGGCGATGTACTGATAGGCGGGCGCAACATCGCCGACGTACCGGTGCGTGACTATGCCAAGCGCGTCGCCACCTTGCGCCAGTCGCCGGATTTCAACCTGCGCCTGACCGTCGAAGAGCTGGTGGCCTTCGGGCGTTTCCCCTACAGCCGAGGCGCACTCACCGCCCAGGACCGGGTGGTGATCGACGAAGCCATCGAGTTTCTTTCACTGCAACCGCTGCGCCTTTGCTACATCGACGAGCTCAGCGGCGGGCAGCGGCAGATGGCGTTCCTGGCAATGACCATCGCCCAGCAGACCGATTACCTGCTGCTGGATGAGCCGCTCAATAACCTCGACATGAAGCACGCTGTTCACATCATGCGCGCCTTGCGCCGCCTGTGTGATGAGCAAGGTCGCACAGTGATCCTGGTGGTGCATGACATCAACTTTGCGGCCAATTATTCCGACCATATCGTGGCGATGAAGGGCGGCGCTATCCACCGTCACGGCCCGGTCGACCAGGTAGTGACCGAGGCCAACCTGCGCGAGCTGTTCGACCTGGATTTCGAGATTCTGCACAGCCAACAAGGCTTCGTTTGCAACTACTTCAATCCATCACCTTCAAGGGAACTGACATGAGCACTGATCACACGAACAGAATGCGCGCGCTGCTGCTGACGATGGCCGTGGCGGCCGGGCTGCAGGGGTGTGACAAACCGGCACCGGAGGCCAAGGCCCCGGTCGCGGCGCAGGCGGCCTACGCGCCGATCACCATCGAGCATCCGCTGGGCACCACCGTGGTCACTCAGTTGCCCCAGCGGGTAGTGGCCTTCGACATGAGCGAGCTCGACACCCTGGATCAACTCGGGGCCCCGGTGGTCGGCATCGCCAAGGACTACGTCGCCAGCTTCCTCACTCGCTACCGTGACGACACGAATGTCGCGGATGTGGGCACGACCATCCAGCCCAACCTGGAGCGCCTGCATGCGCTCAAGCCCGACCTGATCCTGATCTCTCCGCTCCAGGCCCAGAGCTATAAGGAGCTCAGCCAGATCGCGCCAACCGTGTACGACGACGTGGACCTGACCAACAAAAAGGGCAATTTCATCGAGACCGCCAAGGCCCATATGACCCTGCTGGGGCGCATCCTCGCCAAGCCGGAACTGGCCCGCCAGAAAGTGGCGGAAATGGATGCCAAGGTCGAGCAGACCCGCCAAGTCACTGCCGGTCGCCCCGAGAAGGCCTTGATCGTGCTGCATAACAACGGTGCCTTTACCTCCTACGGCGTGAAATCACGCTACGGTTTTGTGTTCGACACCCTGGGCGTTAAACCGGCCAGCCCCGACATCGAGGCCGGCCTGCATGGCCAGCCGATTTCCAATGAGTTCATTCAGCAGGCCGACCCGGACATTCTGTACGTCATCGACCGCACGGCAGTGATGGAGCACCGCCCGGCCCTCGACCTCAAGAGCCTGGACAACCCCCTGTTGCGCAAGACCAAGGCATGGAACAACGGCCGCGTGATCTTCGTCGACGCCCAGACCTGGTACCTGTGCACGGCCAGTGTGACCTGCCTTAACCGCATGGCGGACGAGGTGGTGCAAGGCTACAAAGGCTGATCCAGACACGCGTTCGTGTACCCAAAGCCGCTGCCATTCCGGTCGCGGCTTTTTTTGCGAATATTTATCATTTAGATTGAGGGTTTGTGGTTCTGGTACGGAATCCTAGTGAATGCACTTCAATACTTCGCATCGAAAGGAATCCAGCATGTCGGAACACGGCCGCCCAACTCGCGCCCACCCTGATTTATCCCAGGCCACACCGCGTACTTTCCCGTTTACCTTGAACCGCACGTTCTGCGCCGTGCAGATGGCCTTGCTGCTCGGTTTGAGCGGCGGCTCGCTGGCCGTGTCGGCGGCGCCTGAACCGGAGGCGGCCACCGAGGTCCGGCCCGAAGCGGAAAAGAACCGCCTGGTGCTGTCGGAAACCACCATTGTGGGCGAGCGGCTCGCCGCAGACGACCTGCCACCTGCGTACGCGGGTGGGCAGGTCGCCACGGGCGGGCGTATCGGGCTGCTGGGCAACAAGGACTTCATGGAAACACCGTTCAACGCCATCAGCTACACCGATGAATTCGTGCGTAACCACCAGGCCAAGGACATCGGCTCGGTGATTGGTGCCACTGACCCGTCGGTCAACGTGCCGTCCAAGCGCTCCATCCTCGAAACCTTCTTCATCCGCGGCTTCAACACCAGCGCCAACGACGTCACCTTCAACGGCCTGGCCGGCATGGCGCCGAACCTGCGCGGTTCGACCGAACTGGCCGAGCGCATCGAAGTGCTCAAGGGCCCGTCCGCACTGCTCAACGGCATGCCGCCCGATGGCAGCGTCGCCGGCAGCATCAACATGGTGCCCAAGCGCGCCGCCGACGAACCGCTGACGCGGATCACCACCAGTTACGAATCCAGGGGGCTGTACGGCGCCCACGCTGACGTGGGTCGACGTTTTGGCGAGCAGAACCAGTTCGGTATCCGCTACAACGGCGTGTACCGCGATGGCGACACCAGCGTGAACGACCAGCAGCAAAAAATGCAACTCAACGCCCTGGGCCTGGACTGGCGCACTAAGCGCGTACGCCTGTCCCTGGACGCTTACAAGCAGCGTGAGCGCCTGGATGGCGCCACCTATTTCGGCATCGGCATCTCGCCGGCGGTCAATAAAGTGCCCAGCCCGAGGAAGGGCAACCACTCCCTGGCACCGGACTGGGCCTACACCATCAACGACACCGAAACCGTGCTGGTCCGTGGCGAGGTCGACCTGAATGACTCGCTCACCGCCTTTGCCGCCTATGGCCAGCGCGACGGTGGCCGCAATGCCCTGATGACCCGTGACACGCTGATCAACAACACCGGGGACATCAACGTGCTGGCTTATCGCTCGGACGGGCAGGGCACGCAGAAGTCCGGTGAAGCCGGCCTCAAGGGCACGTTCGACACCGGCCCGGTAGGCCACGCCTGGTCTGTGGCCGCCACCCAGTACAAAACGGAGATGAGCTACAAGGACTTGATGATCCCCAACTATGTGGTCACCAACTACGACAACCTCGACTTCGGCCCGACACCGCCCCTGGGCAAATATGGCGCCGTCACCTCCCGCAGCGAAGCCAAGCTGAGAAGCTTTGCGTTCCTCGACACCCTGTCGTTCCTCGATGGCCGCGTGCAATGGACCGTAGGCTGGCGCAACCAGACCGTGGAAAGCGCCGGCCTGACGCCGGCCCGGGTCAAGACGTCCCGCTACAGCGACAGCAAGGTGTCGCCGGCGACGGCGTTGCTGGTCAAGGTCACCGACGACGTTTCGCTCTATGCCAACTACATCGAAGGGTTGTCCCAAGGAGGCACGGCACCCACCAGCGCCGCCAACTCGGGTGAAATCCTCAGCCCTTACCAGACCAAGCAGTATGAGGCCGGCGCCAAGTTCGACCTGGGCACCTTCGCCACCACCCTGGCCGTGTTCCAGATTGAAAAACCCAGCGCCTACACCGACCCTGTCACCAATATCTACGCCACCAACGGCGAGCAGCGTAACCGTGGCGTGGAATGGAGTTTCTTCGGTGAAGTCCAACCCGGCCTGCGCCTGATGGGCGGCGCGTCCTATACCCAGGCTGAGCTGACCAAGGCGTTGGTCAAATCCAACGAAGGCAACCAAGTGACCGGCGTACCTAAGATCATCGCCAAACTGGGCGCCGAATACGACCTGGAAACGGTGCCGGGCCTGACCCTGACCGCCAACACCAACTACGTGGGCCGCCGCTACGTCACCGACGACCATCGTATGGAACTGCCGTCCTACACCGTGTTTGACGTGGGCGGCCGCTACACCACCAAGGTCATGTCCAAGCCCGTGACCTTGCGCGCCAATGTCGAAAACGTGGCCAACCGTGCCTACTGGATCGGTTCGTACAGCGGCGGCGACGGCAGCGGATTGTCCGGTGGCCTGGGTACGCCGCGTACGCTGCAGCTGTCGGCGTCGGTGGATTTCTAACCTTTAACCCGAGCGTGGGGGCGTCCGAGGATGCCGCCATGCCGGGTTGGCAAAGCGTTACGAACTCTCTGACGCATCGTGGGAATTAATCAAGGATCTGGTTTCTCCAGAGCGGAGAATGGGTCGCCCACTGCCTCTGTCAGTCAGGCAGGTAAGGCCGCGCGCCGCAGCAAGGGGCTTGCTCGGCGCGCGGAGCGGCGGGTCACCAGTTGAAGTTCACCGAGGTCAGCAGGGTGCGCTCGTCACCGTAGAGGCAGGTGGAGAAACTGCACTGCGCGTAGCGCTTGTCGGTCAGGTTGTTGGCGTTGACGGTCACGTCCCAGTGTTCGTCGATCCGGTAGCGCGCCATGGCGTCGAACAGGGTATAGGCTGGCATGGCCGAATCCATACCCGAGGCCTGTGTTGTGCCCATGTAGCGAGCGCCGGCGCCCACGGTCAGTTTCGGAATGCCCCAGTTGACGAAGTCGTAGCGGGTCCACAGGGCTGCCTGGTGGTAGGGCGTTTCGTCGGTACGTTGACCCACTTCGGCGGCGATCGCGCTCTTGGTGGTGCGTGCATCGGTATAGGCGTAGGTGGCGATCACGCTGAGTGCCGGGGTGATATCCGCCTTGGCTTCCAGCTCCAGACCGCGGGAGCGTTCCTCGCCGGTTTGGCGGAACTCGTCGGTCGCTGGATCCTGCTTGAGCACGTTGGTCTGGGTCAGCTCGTAGACGGCTGCGCTGAGCAGCATATTGCTGTCCTTGGGCTGATAGCGCACACCCACTTCGTACTGTTTGCCTTCGGTGGGGGTGAAGGTCTGGCCGGTGACTTGCGCAACGGAAACCGGGAAGAACGACTCGCTATAGCTGATGTAGGGCGCCAGGCCGTTGTCCGCCAGGTAGACCAGGCCTGCGCGCCAGGTGGTGGCTTCGTCGCTTTGGCTGGCCTTGGCGCCATTGCGATGCGCTGTCTGCTGCTGGTCAGCCCAGTCGTGGCGGCCACCCACCTGCAGGACCCATTTGTCGCCGAACTTGATCTGATCCTGGAAATAGGCACCTTTTTGCAGCATGTCGAGCTGCGAGCCACGGTCTAAGGAGCGGTTTTTGTTGACCACTACGGGCTGACCATAGTTGTAGCGACTCAGGTCCAGGCTGGGGGCTGCGCCTCGGAAGTTATGGGAGTCGTAGGAAGTGTCATAGCCGTCGAAACCGACCAGAACGGTGTGCTCGACGCTGCCGAGCTGCCATTTCGATTCGATATTGGTGTCGCTGCCCAGGGTTCGAGCACGCTCACGGCGATCACTGTATTGCCGTGCAAGGATGCCGGTGTTGGCGGCATTGCGGATAGCCGCTGCGGACGTCTGAGCTTGCAGGTAGTTCCACTTCACATCGGACTCGGAGTAACGCAGCTTGTGATTAAGCGTGAAGTGTTCGTTGAAGTGGTGGGTGAATTCGTACCCCAGGGCCGACATCTCGCCATTCATGTCGTCGTAGCCCGGCTCGCCGATGAAGTCGTGGCGGCCGATCTTGAAGGTGCCGTCACCCGCACCTTTGACCAACTGATAGGGCAGGGGTGCGGGGAAACGCGTATCGGTCTTCTGGTAGAAGGACAGCAGGGTCAGCGATGTGTCTTCGTCAGGGCGCCAGGTTAGCGCCGGGGCGATGTAGATCTTGTCGTCGTTGAGATGATCCTGCTGGGTGTCGCTGTTGCGGCTGAGCAGGGTCAGGCGATAGCTCAGGGTGTCGCTACCGGGCAGTGCGCCGCTGAAATCGGCGGCGAGCTGCTTGCGGTCATTGGAGCCCGTCTGCAGTTGCAGCTCATGAAGCGGCGTTTCGGTTGGGCGCTTGCTGACGCCATTTACCATGCCGCCGGGCGAGAGCTGGCCGTAGAGCACCGAGGCAGCGCCGCGAATGACCTCGACGCGCTCCAGGCCATAGGGTTCCTGAATGCCGTCGTAGGAGTTGTTCTGCAGGCGCAGGCCGTCGCGCAGCGAGCCGCCGGTGGCGGATTCGACGGAGAAGCCGCGCATGCGGAAGCGGTCCGCAGTGCGGTTGAACGAGGTCGCGCTGGCGGTGAACCCTGGCGTGTAGCTCAGCGCCTGGGCCAACGTTTCCGCCTGGCGGTCGCGGATCTCGTCGCTCGTCACCACCGACAGCGACTGCGGCGTCTCGGTGATCGGCGTGTCAGTCTTGGTAGCGCTCATGTTGCGTTTGGCTACATAGCCGACCACATGTTCGGTGGGCTGCTCAACGCTTTGCCCGGTAACGTTGATGGCATCAATCTCCAACGGCGCAGCCGTGGCTGCCGGGTTGGTCTCAGCGGCATGCAGGCTGCCCGAGCCCAGGCTGGCAATGGCCAGTGCTAGCGCGGTAATGCTGAAGGCTGGGCGTCGGGCGAAACGTTCGTGGCTTAGGTGCGTAACCTGGCGCATGGTGAAGGTACATCCTCTGGTCTTCTGGTATGTGTGCGCAATGCGGAGGACTTTCTGTGTTCCTTCACGCCAGTGCGCCGTGGCAGTCAGCAATAGCGCGCGAACTCTACATCTAAATGAGAAATATTTGTACTAGCTCACGCGTTATTGTCATCACCAAGATATTACTGCAAGCTAATGCGCATAAATGTTCAAGGCCTGGACGCTGCCCGATAGGCAATGTCCGCCCTGAGCTGGACGAGATTCGCGGTGAACCCGCATGCCCGGCAATCTGCGCTGGCTCTGAGCCAAGAGGGCGCTGGCGCGGTGGTTCGAATTCGAGTGTGTATGCATGTTGAAAGCGATGGGGCTTCATCTTCAATTCGACGAATTGAAGGTGCTCGATGACATCAGTCTGACCATTCACGAAGGCTGCTTTACCGCATTGATCGGGGCCAATGGTTGTGGCAAGACCACGTTGCTGAACGTGCTGGCGCGCATGCTACGCCCGGCCAGCGGCGACGTACTGCTGCAGGGGAAGCCTCACGTTCAGCTCTCGCGACGTGATCTGGCCAGGCAAATAGCGCTGTTGCCGCAACGCACCGCTTCGCCTGCCGGGATAACCGTGCGCGAGCTGGTCATGCAGGGGCGCTACCCCTGGCAAAGCTGGTGGCAGCAGTGGAGTGACGCCGATCAGCAGGCGATCGACCGCGCCGTGGCACTGGCCGACGTCGGCATGCTGCTGGACCGCACCCTGACCAGCCTGTCCGGAGGGCAGTTACAGCGCTGCTGGATTGCCATGACTCTGGCGCAGGAGACCCCGGTCATCCTGCTCGACGAGCCCACCACCTTTCTCGACATCGCTCATCAGATCGCCTTGCTCGAATTGCTCGCCGATCTGCGTGACCAGGGACGCACTGTCGTCGCGGTTCTGCATGACCTCAACCAGGCCGCGCGCTACGCCGATCAACTGGTGATGTTGCGCCAGGGCAAGGTGCACGCCCAGGGCACGCCCGCCGAGGTCTTCACTGCGGCCAACCTCAAGGCGGTGTTCGATCTGGATGCGCATATTCTCATCGATCCACATTCCGGTGATCCTCTGTGCGTGCCGGCTTCGCCTGCGCGCATTCGCGCACTCCACAGCCAGGTAGCCCGATGACGGGTGGGTGGCGCTGGTCGATCTGGTTATCGATCTTGATCGGCATCGGTCTGGCGTCGACGCTGCACCTGGCCGTGGGGGCCAAGTCGATCCCCTGGAGCGATGTCTGGCAGGCGCTGCTGGCGTATGACCCGAGTAATTCTGATCACAGTGTCATCCGCGGTTCGCGCCTGCCGCGCCTGTGGGTGGCGATGGTTGTGGGCGCCTGCCTGGGGCTGGCCGGCACGGTGATGCAGGCGGTGGGCGACAATCCATTGGCCGACCCGGGCATCCTCGGCATCAACAGTGGTGCGGCCTTGTTCGTGGTGATTGGCTTGCTGGTGCTACCCGGCAATGACATGACCATGATTCCCCTGTTTGCCTTCAGCGGCGCTCTGGTGGCCGCCATCGGCGTCATGCTGCTGGCCGGGCGCACGCCCAATCCGGTGCGCCTGACGCTTTCGGGAGCGATGATGGCCGCGCTGTTCGGCGCCATCACCGCGATTCTGCTGTTGCTCGATCAGCAGGGGCTGGACAGCCTGCGTCGCTGGCTGACCGGCTCGCTGGGTATCAGCGGGGCAAACCTGCCAAGCTGGCTCTGGCCCTACCTGATCGTCGGCATGTTGCTTTGCCTGATCAACGTGCGGGCGTTGAATGCCTATCGGCTGGGCGCGCAGGTGGCCTCCAGCATGGGCGTCAACCTGTTGCGGATGCGGCTGTTGAGTTTGGCGGCCGTGGTGCTGCTGTCCGGTTGCGCGGTGGCGTTGGCTGGCCCCATCGGTTTTGTCGGGCTGGTAGTGCCCCATGCGGCGCGGCTGCTGGTTGGCCACGACCTGCGGCAGCTAATGCTGGCCGCGCCGCTGCTGGGCGGCTTGCTGCTGGTGCTGGCCGATATAGTGGCGCGCACCCTCGTGAGCCCGTACGAACTCAATACCGGCATCGTCACCGCGCTGATTGGCGGCCCGGTATTCGTCGCGCTGGTACTGAGGAAGCTCAAGTGAGTCGCTGGCTGACTACGCCAAGGCGTTGCCCCGGGTTGCCCTGGGTCGGCCGACCCATCGATGTGCTGGCGGCGTTGGTGCTGCTCTTGTTGCTGATGGGCCTAACGTTGTACGCGGCGAGCGTAGGCAGCTACACGACGGGCATGGCTCAGCTCTGGCAGAGCCTGTTCGCCGATGATGAGACGGCGCTGGCGGCCAGCGTGCTGTGGGAGTTGCGTCTGCCGCGTATCCTGCTGGCGATACTCGGGGGCGCGGCGATGGCTCTGGCTGGCGTGTTGATGCAGTCACTGACGCGTAACCCACTGGCTGCGCCGGGATTGGTCGGGGTGGAGGCGGGCGCCAGCGTCACCATGCTGCTGATCCTGGTGCTGTGGCCGGAGGCCTTGCCGCTGTCGCTCTATCCCCTGGCAGCGTTGCTCGGCGGTCTGGCGGTGGCGCTGTTTATCGTCGCGCTATCCTGGCGCGGCGGCATTGCCCCGCTGCGTCTGATTCTGGTTGGCGTGGGGCTCACGGCCATGCTCGGTGCCGTCGCCGATCTGCTGATCACCTACGGCAATATCGATCGGGTCGAATCGGCGCTGATGTGGCTTGGCGGCAGCCTGCATCGCAGTGGTTGGCCGCAGGTGCAGAGCCTGCTGATCTGGCTGCTGGTGGCGGGCACGCCCCTGTTGTTCTGTCATCGCCAGCTCAATCTCCTGCAACTGGGCGAGAGCGTGGCGCTCAGTCGCGGCCTGAATGCACCGGTGATAATGCTCTTGCTGTTGCTGTGCAGCGTCACGTTGACGGCGGCAACGGTGGCCAATATCGGCGTGATGACCTTCGTTGGTCTGGTCGCGCCGCACCTGGCGCGGCAGTTGTGCGGTGACCGGCATGGCGCGTTATTGCCGCTGTCGGCCCTGTTCGGGGCCGTACTGGTTCTGCTGGGTGACACTTTGGGGCGCGGCTTGCTGCCGCCGTTGCAACTGCCGGCCGGTCTGGTGGTGGCGATTATCGGTGCGCCTTATCTGTTGGTTTTGCTGGCGCGGCAACGCAACCGTTGACGCGTGGTCACTTAAGGATATGACGAAGATGCTGGTGAAGTTCAAAGCCCTTTCCCTGATAGCCTGTGTACTGTTGGGCCTGAGTTCGATGCAGGCCGTCGCCGCCGAAACCCGTGTCTTCGAGAACCGTTTCGGCCGTGTCGAGGTACCCGTCGCACCGCGTTGCGTGGTCTCCCTGCATGACCTCAGCCTGACAACCCAACTGCTCGAACTGGGCATAACCCCGTGCGGGTCCACGGGGCGCAAGAAGATGTTCTCGGACGCGTTGTTCCGTGGCGCTCAGCAGCGCTTCGATGTCTCCGGTATTCGCTATGTGGGTTCGCACCAGTCACCCGATCTCGAGGCCATCGCGGCGCTCAAGCCTGACCTTATCATCGGACTGTCCTATCACCAGGACCTGAAAGAGCGCCTCAGCCGCATTGCCCCGGTGGTGCTGCTGCCGGCGCGCGAGACCGACATCAAGACTTACGCCAAGGAGCTGGCCGAACTGGTAGGCAAGCAGCAGCGCTACCAGAAGCTGCTGAACGAATACGAATGGATCGTCGGCGAATTCGCCAAGCGGGTGAAGGAGCCGGGGCGTATCACGGTCACCACCCTGGAGGTGTATCCGGACGGTTTCCAGCTGATCGGCCGTTCCGGCATGGATGACGTAATCGCCGACTTCGGCCTGGGGCGTGTGTCGGCCTTCAAGGAGGCGCGTCAGAACGTGCCCTACAGCCTGGAGCGCATTGGCGACTTCGACAGTGATTTCATCATCGATACCTATGAGGAAATGCTCGGTTCGCAGGCTGGCACCGAGGCCTTCCGCCGTTCGCCGCAGTGGCAGAACCTGTTCGCGGTGAAGAACCATCAGTTCCTGTATTTCAACCGAAGTCGTTTTGCCGACACCATGCAGGGCATGATCGGCTCGGCCTACCTGCTGCTGTCGCATATTGGCGAGCGCGATTACAACCTGCAGGAAAAGTGATCCATCCAGCCTGGGTAAGCGGCTGCGGCCGCGCAGGTGATGGCTAAATAGTGCCCAGGACCTTATGTTTAAGTAATATTAATTCCTGTTTGATAATGAGTCGGTTTTGCGATAATTTTGTGCCCCTCGTCAGTAGCACAAAGGAACGCAGATGCTTACCGATTTGCTCAACCGCGCAAACCATTCACTCGATGAGGTTCAGGCGGGTGTCGAGGGACCGCTGCCCTTCGTGTTGCGGGCCCCTGTGCCAGGCGACTCCTGGCGTGATCACGCAGAGCTGATCCGGCGTGCCGCCGACAGCAACCTGCAGACCACCGGTGGCATCCTCTTTCGCGATTTCGCCTTTCGCGACGCTAACGACTTCGAGGAGTTCGCCCGCTGTTTCGGTCACGAACTGCTGACCTACGACTACGCCTCCACGCCACGCACCAAACTCAACAGCCGCGTGTATACGTCGACCGAATACCCCGCCCACCAGGTCATTCCGCTGCACAACGAGCAGTCCTACTCGTTGAACTGGCCGATGAAAATCTGGTTTCACTGCATCCAGACCGCGCCGGTCGGCGGTGAGACGCCCATCGCCGACAGTCGCCTGGTCTACCAGCGCATCGATCCCGCCATCCGCCAGCGTTTCGCCGACAAGCGCCTGATGTACGTGCGCAACTATGGCAATGGTCTGGATCTCTCCTGGCAGCAGGCGTTCAGCACCGAGGATCGCAGCGAGGTCGAGCGCTTCTGTCGGCTCAACCACATCGACTTCGAGTGGAAGGACGACGGCGAGCTGCGCACGCGCCAGGTCTGCCAGGCCGTCGCGCAGCACCCGGTCACCGGGGAGTGGGTCTGGTTCAACCAGGCGCATCTGTTCCACATCTCCAACCTCCCCGAAGCGCTGCGCGAAACGCTGGTGTCGATCGTCGGCGAGGAGGGCGTGCCGCGTAACGTCTTCTACGGTGATGGCTCGCCCATCGAGCTGGAGGCGCTGGAGCATGTGCGCGATGTCCTGCAGCGCACCCAGATCAGCTTCCCCTGGCAGGCGGGCGATGTGCTGATGCTCGACAACATGCTGGTCGCCCATGGCCGCTCCACCTTTCAGGGGGCACGCAAGGTGGTGGTGGCCATGGCTGAGCCCGCCTCGGCCGTCTGACGCTGAATAATCCTCGAAGCCACTGCCAGGGTGGCTGACCTCGAATCCGCACGATGAAGGACGACACATGCTCGATCGCTTGATGCATGACTGCTGGCTGCGCGGTATCCGCCTGTCCGCGAGCGAAGGCCGCCTGATGATTTCCACGGGCTTGCCTGAGGCTCTGAGTACCGAGTTGGAGCGTGAGCTGCACGTGCGCAGTGCGGAAATTCTGCCCTGGTTGGCGCTTCACCCTGACTATTTCCAGGCGCGCCCGCTCAACGATAACGAGCGGGCCCTGTGGTTCCTGCAGCGTATGGAGCCCGGCAGTTGCGCCTACAACATCGCCCTGGCCGGGCGTATCAGGCCGCAGTACCTCTGGGCAGATCTGCCGCATCGTCTGGAGCGGGCCTGGCAGACGGTGCAGCAGCGTTATCCGCACCTGTGCAGCGCCTATGTCGAACGTGATGACGAGTTGCTGCAGTGGGACAGCCGCCCGCAGCCCACCTCATTGCAATGCGAAATCCGGCAGGACGCGGATGCCGCCAGTGTGCAGCAACGTGTCATTGAGTTGGCCGACAAACCCTTCGATCTGGCTGCCGGTGAGGTCAGCCGACTGGTGCTGTTGAGCAACCAGTTGGGCGACCGTGTCGAGCATACGCTGCTGCTGGGCATCCACCATATCGCTTCCGACCTGACCACGTTCGACGTGCTGTTCGGTGAGCTGTTCGCCCTGGTCGATGGCGACGTGCTTGCCGATGTCGACCCCGAGGCCTATCGCAACTGGGGCAGCGCGTTGTACCTGCGCAGCGAGGCGATCGAGGCCGAGGAACTGACCTGGTGGCAGGCGCAACTGGCCGAAGCGCCGGCGCTGGACCTGCCCATCGACTTCGCCCGTGGCAGCACCCAGGGCTTCGAGGGCGCAGAGCTGTCGTTCCATTTTGGCGCGGACAACAGCGAGCGGCTGCGTGCGGTCGCCAAACGCCTGGGCGTGACGCCCTACGTCTATTGGTTCTCACTGTTCCAGCAATTTCTCGGGGTGCTGTCCGGGCAGGATGATTTCGTTCTCGGTACGCCCAGTGGCTGGCGCCTGAAGCGCGAGCAGGCTGAACTGCCGGGCTATCTGGTCAACCCGTTGCCGGTGCGCTGCCGTTTGCGCCGTGACCTGTCCAGTGCTGAGTGGGCCAAGCAGGTGGCGGCCACTGTCCGGCAGACCTTGCGCCATCGTCACTATCCCTTCGCGCGCCTGGCCAAGCATCTGGATCTGCCGCGGCAAATGGGCCGGGCACCGGTGTTCCAGCACATGTTCACGCTGAACAAGGAGCGTGACGTGCCGTTCGAGCGCTACATCGAGCGCATGATTGGCGAGCAGCGTGGTGCGGCCCACGAATTGAACCTGGTGATCATCGATGACCTGCCCGAGTTCGTCGGGCGCTGGCGTTACAGCAAGGCGCTGTATCGGCGCGAGAGCGTCGAGCGCTTCCAGGCGCAGTTCATTGCCCTGGTCATGGCGGCCCTGGAGCAGCCGGACGTGCCGTTTGCCGAATTGGACTGGCTGCCTCTCGACCAGCGTTCGCAATTGTCTGGCGAATGCCTGCCGGTACCGGAAGAGAGCGCCTGGAACGCTTTTGCCAAACACTGCATGGAGAATCCCCAGGCCATCGCCCTGGAGGATCAGCAGGGGCAACTGAGCTATGCCGAACTCGCCAGCGCCGTGGTCGCCCGTGGCGAGCGCCTGCACGGTTCGCTGAGTGCGAGCGGTGATCGGGTTGCCCTTTGCCTGCCGCGCAGCCGCGAACTGGTGATGCACATGCTCGCCGCCTGGCAGTGTGGCGCGACCTATC
>NZ_CVTO01000128.1:4380-22952 GCF_900004715.1 Pseudomonas sp. 24 E 13 | reverse complement strand
CGGCGGCGTGGGCGGCGCAGTCGGTGGTGTGGTGGATAACGTGGGCACCGCAGTGACAATGCTCGGCGACACCCTCAGCACCGCCAGCACCACCGGTCCCTTGGGCTCCCTGACCGGCAACGTGAACCGCAGGGTACTGGTGCCGGTGGTTTCACTGGTGGAAAACACCACCGGCAACCTCGGCAATGCCACCGGCCTGGGTAGGCCTGTCAACGGCCTGGTGGGCAAAGTGGGCGCCGCCGTCACCGGCCTCGGCACCCAGGTCGCCAGCACCGGCGGTAGCGGCAACCCTGTGACCACGCTTGTCGGCAACGTGCTGACGGGCGTCGGCGGCACGCTCGACCAGTCCGGCGGCTATGTCGCGCCCACCGGCGGCGCCGCAGCCCCCGGTATACCGGAGCTGGTCGGCGGCCTGGTGAACAACGCAGGCACCGGCCTCAACGTCGGCAACACCAACGGCACCGTCAGTGCAGCCGGTGTGACCGGCGGCGCATTGGGCAACACCATTGCCTCGGTGGGCACCGTACTGGGTGGCACGGGTGTCGCCAACACCGGCGCCACCGCCCCGGTCGCAACCGTGACCGCCAACGTCGGCGCAGCCTTGAACCCGGTGACCTCCGGCGTCACCACAGTGACGCAAAACATCGGCACCACCACCGGCGTCGGTGCTCCGGTCAACGGCCTGGTGACTCAAGTCGGCGGCGCCGTCAGCAGCCTGGGCACTAACCTGAGCACAGCCAGCGCCAACCCGGTCACCACGACCCTGGGCACCACCGTAACCGCCGTGGGCAATACGGTAGGCTCGGTGGGCGGCCTGGTCACAGGCGGCACCGGCGGCACTGCAACAACCGGAGGCCTGGGCGGTTTGGTGAACGGCCTGACCGGCAGATAGAAAATGCACCTGGCCGATTAGACGGTCTCCCCTGCGGCGCCTACGCTTGGTTGAGACGAGAGACACGGAGTCAGTCTCTCGTCTTTTTGCTGGGCTGCCGCAGTTGACCATGGAGTGTCCGATGCGCATGTTCACGCCGTTGTTCCTGCTGACCCTCAGTGCTTACGCCCAGGCCGAGACCCTTCCCACCTTCCTCAACAGCAATGACACCATCCGCACCTTGCCGGTACCCAACCTGCCCGCCGACGCCTATCGACCGGCCACGCCGCAAACCCAGGTGCCTGAAGCACAACCCACCGCCGGCCAGCCCCTGTTGATGGACACCAGGGTGACCATCCGCAAACTGCAGATCGAAGGCGGCACGATCTATCCGCTCACCGAGACGGCCCAGGCCTATGCACCGCTGATTGGCCATGAGACCAATCTTGCGCAATTGATCGAAGCCACCCGAGGCATCACCCGTCGCTATCAGCAGGACGGCTACCTGTTGTCCTACGCGTTCCTACCGCAACAGACCTTCGAAAACGGCCTGGTCCGCGTGGTTCTGGTGGAAGGCTACATCAAGGATTACCAGCAAACCGGCGATGTCGGTGCGGTGTCGGCCTATGTCGACAACCTGGCGCAAAAGCTCCTCGCCGAACGCCCCCTCACGCGCAAGACCTTCGAGCGCTACACCACCCTGATGAGCCGCATCCCCGGCCTCACCGTACAGGCGCAAGTGCCGCCGCCGGGCACCACCGATGGCGCCACGCACATGCAGATCCAGGCCAGCCGCAAGCCCTTCACCACCAGCATGAGCCTTGTGCAGAAAAGCCGGGGCGGCACCCAAGCCTTGCTCAGCGCCACCAGCCATGCGCAAACCGCCCTGGGCGAACAGTTGAGCGTCAGTGGCCTGTTCCCACCGGGCGAAGACAAAGAGCACTACTACCGCGTGGACTACAACCAGTTCATCAATGCCGAGGGCACCCAACTGGCACTCGCCGCAGAGCGTTATCGCGCCGATCCCCACAGCCGTGTGCAACTGGACGGCGGCTTCGAACTCAAGCCCCATCAGTCGATCGATCGCTACTCCATCGGCCTGAGCCACCCCTTCATTGCCTCGCCCACCGAGTCACTCACCCTGGGCACGCGCCTGTACGCGGTGGACCAGACCACCCGCTACAAACTGGTGGGCTACCCGCTGCGCTTTGATATCGAATCCAACCTGCGTGCCCTGGCGTTCGAGGGCGACTGGCGCAAGGCCGACGCGCGACAGCTGCGCATCCTCACCGGCGGCCTGTATCACGGCATCGACGGTGTGGGCGCCAAGGCGCGCAGTGACCTGGACGTGGCCAAACCGGACCTCGACTTCTTCCGCCTGCGCCTGTCCGGCGTGCAAAGCGACAAGTTCTTCGACAACTGGCAAGGCGTGCTTTCAGGTGCGCTCTACTGGAGCGACAACAGCCTGCCCGACAGCGAACGCGCCGCGTTTGGCGGGCAGAACTTCGGCCGTGGCTACCCCGACGACCAGGGCTCGGGCGACAAGGGATGGGGCGTGGCGTACGAGGTCAACTACAGCTTCAACCGCGTCGGCAATTGGCTGAAGGTGCTGCAACCCTACGTGGTGCTCGACCGTGCCAGGACCTGGTTCAACGACCTGCCGGTCAAGGCCGGCGACATGTCCTCGGCGGCGGTGGGTTTGCGCTTTGGCGATAACAAGTACTACAACATCGCCCTGGAAGCCGCCAAGCCGATGTCGGACATCGCCCTGGACAGCTTCAACCGGCGTGCGCGGTATACGCTGAGCTTCAGTTATCAGCTGTAAACGCCAAACATTCCTGTAGGAGCGAGCTTGCTCGCGAAGAACGCTAACGATGACGCGGGCATCCAGTTTCCCCGCGTCGCCTTGACGTTCTTCGCGAGCAAGCTCGCTCCTACACCTACAGTTGATGAATTGTCCGGGGGAAAAGACTGTTGAGCGTATCGATCAGCCGCACCAGATAGATGGGCTTGCGAAACAAGTCCAGCACCTGCAGGCGCAGCATGTCGCTGACGTCATCCATCTCGGCATGGCCGGACATCACGATCACCGGCAGGTGGGAACGGGAAGTGTGTTCGCGCAGGCGCTTGATCAAGGAAATCCCGCTTTCCTCGGGCATGCGCAGGTCGGTGATGACCAGGGCGATATCAGGGTGCAGGGTGAGTTCCTGCAAAGCGAATGTCACGGAGGTGGCAGTAAAACAAACGAAGCCCTCGTTCTCCAGCGACTCCGCCAGTTCAACGAGGGCATCCTCTTCGTCGTCCACCAGCAGGATTTGCTGGCGGGGGGATACAGCAGCGTTCATGGGCACGTCCTGATCTTGCCAATCAAAAACCTAAAGTACCCGCGCAGTGCTGCCTGCCTGAGGGTCAGGGCGTGATGGTGCCTGTAATTTTCTCAAACAACGCGGTGATCTGTGGCGACAGTGTAGTTCCGGCTGCCAATATCACAAGCGCGACGATGGCCACAAGAATGAGGTATTCAATCGCTGTGGCCGCCTCTTTACGCGCAAAGAGCACCCGCAGTTGAACACAGAGTTTCATCAACAGATTGAGGATCATGATCCTGCTCCTTGCGCTCCGACTGCTTAGGGCGTTGGGGTAATCGCTGTGGTGATTTTGGTGAAGAACGCGGTGATCTGAGGCTTCAGGGTGGTCCCGGCTGCCAGTATGACCAATGCCACGATGGCGACCAGAATGAGGTACTCGATGGCCGTAGCCCCTTCCTTGCGCTGAAACAGCAACTGAAGTTGCACGTGAAGTCGAATCAACAGATCAAGCAACATAAACACTTCTCCTCAGGCGACCAAGCGCCCTATCCCGGTGCTGCACAGTAATTGCGATGTGCCACCTGAGCATTGCCAACAAACCCCGGCCTCACAACTGTAAGAATTGACTAGTCATAAAGTAGTAGGGGCCTTCCTGACCTCGTAAATGCGTGTTTTCAAAGGGGGCGCACCTTGCATGCCGAAGAAATCTTTGCGTCAGTAATGGCATTTCGTCCTAGCTGAACTACCGTCAAATAGCGAAATAGTTAGTCACTGTTCATAGCAGCCAGGCTGCGACGTGAGCCTGCTGGATAGGCGGGCTGTGGTGTAGCAGGAAATGGAGAGCCGTCATGAACACGCGTCTGAGCATGGTACTGGCCGGTGTGTTACTGGTCGGTGCGCTGTTTGCCGGCTATTGGGGCTTGGTCCTCAGCCGTGAGCCCGCCCCGGCGCCGCCACCGCCACCCGCGGCAGCTCCCGCCGAACAAGCCGTTGCCGCGGTGGAAGACCAGACCCGTCAATCGGTCGTCGTCCTGGCCCACGATGTGTCCCCCTTCGTCGCCCTGGTGGCCGCTGATCTGAGCATCGAAAAACTGCGCACGGCACCGGCCGGCAGTTTGAGCAGTGTCGAGCAGGCCATCGGCCGTACACCGTGGCGCGCACTCAGCGCCGGCAGTTGGTTGAACGACGAAAGCTTCACCCCCGGTGGGCCGCTGGCGCGCATGATCCGTGCCGATGAACGCGCCCTGGCCGTCGCCGTCGATGAAGTGATTGGCGCCGCCGGCCAGTTGAGTCCCGGCGACTATGTGGACGTGCTGCTGTACCTGCGCCAGGACGCCGCCAACCTTGAACAATCGGCCCAAGTGGTGATCCCCGCCATACGCCTGCTCAGTGTCGGTGACCAGATGGGCCTGACCAACGACGGTACCCCGGCGTCTGCTCGTGCGCTCACCGCCGAAGAGAAAGCCCAGCGCCAAGCCCCCTCACGCACGGTGGTGCTGGCCGTGCCCGAACAGCTGTTGAGCCGGCTGATGCTGGCCACCCAGGCCGGCACCTTGCGCCTGGCCGTGCGCAGCGCCGACGAACGCTTGCTGAGCCGTTACTGGGCCGGCGAAGGCGACGCGCCGGGCAACCTGCAGAACGCTAACCGCGACCTTTATCAGTTCACGCAATTGGCCTTCACCCAGGCCCCCAGGAAAGTAGCCCAGAGCAGTGCCCCGCGCCGGGCCGGTGTCGAGGTGATCCGTGGCAATCAAGCAACCCAACAAACACCCGACTGAACAAGGATGCTGTGCATGAGCCGACGTTTCATACCGGTGTTCACAGGGAAAATCGCCTGCGCCCTGCTGCTGTCGCACCTGTCCATGAGCCTGGCCGTGGCCGCTCAGGGCAATTGCGCCAGCCTTGGACAATTGCCCGCCGCGTTGTCAGTCGGCGAGGGCCTGCAACAGGCACTGCAATCGCCGGTGGCGATCACGCGCCTGGCCATTGGCGATCCGAAAATCGCCGACGTTCATCTCAATGGCGACCGGGGCTTCCTGCTCACCGGCGTCGGCCCCGGCACCACCAGCCTGATGGTCTGGACCGCCTGCTCGACCACGCCGCGCCAGAGCATGGTCTTCGTCAAGGGCAAGGCCAACAGCGCCTTGACCAGCCTGTCGCTGTCACCGGCCGATGATCCGCTGCTGCCCAGCCAGGTCCAGACCGACATCCGCTTCGTCGAAGTCAGCCGTACCAAACTCAAGGAGGCCAGCACCAAGATCCTCGGCATCGGCAACAACTTCTTCCTCGGCAGCCCGAACTTGCTGTTCCCCACACCCAGCACCTTCAAACTGCCGGTGAGCGCGGACAACTTCAATATCGGCTTTGGCGGTGGGCGCGTCTCGGCGATGATCAATGCCCTGGAAAGCAGCGGCTTCGCCTACACCCTTGCCCGGCCAAGCCTGGTGGCCATGAGCGGGCAAAGCGCAACCTTTCTCGCCGGGGGTGAAATCCCGGTGCCGGTGCCGAGCAGCGGCAGCGACACCATCTCGATCGAGTACAAGGAATTCGGCATCCGCCTGACCCTCACGCCGACCGTGGTCGACCGTAACCGCATCTCCCTCAAGGTGGCGCCGGAGGTCAGCGAGCTCGACTACACCAACGCCGTGGTCATCGAAAATATCCGCGTGCCGGCCCTGACCATCCGCCGCACCGATACCAGCGTGTCCCTGGCCGACGGCGAAAGCTTTGTGATCAGCGGCCTGATCAGCAGCAACACCACCACCAACATCGGCAAGTTTCCCGGCCTGGGTGACATCCCGATCCTGGGGGCGTTCTTTCGCGATTCCTCGGTCCGACGCGAAGACAAGGAGCTGCTGATGATCGTCACGCCGCACCTTGTGCAACCACTGGCGGCCAATGCCCAACTGCCGGCGTTGCCCGGTGAAAAAGTGCGCAACTATGACCCGAACTGGTACCGCCTGTTCTTCCTGGAAAACGGTAATTTCGACCGGCTCAACGGGCTGTCCCAATGAGCGACAACCTGAGCCAGACGTTCCTGGCAATCACCCGCAACACCACCGACCTGGAGTGGCTGCAGGGCGCGCTGGCGCCCCTTGGCCAAGTGGTCAGCGCCGGCAGCGGCACCCTCGATGAATTGCTCGCCCTGGTCGATGTAACCTTCGCCAACCTGGTGTTCGTCGGCCTTGACCGCGAGCACCTGGTGGCCCAGAGCGCGCTGATCGAAGGCGCCCTGGAAGCCAAGCCGATGCTGGCCATCGTCGCCCTCGGTGACGGCATGGATAACCAGTTGGTGCTCAATGCCATGCGCGCCGGAGCGCGGGACTTCGTCGCCTACGGCTCGCGCTCCAGCGAAGTCGCAGGCCTGGTCCGCCGCCTGAGCAAGCGCCTGCCGCCGGTGGCGACCAACACGCTGCTGGGCGGCCTCTCGGTACTGTACGGCACCCAGGGCAGTTCGGACGGCGCACTGCTCACCAGCCACCTGGCGCTGGTGGTGCAAAAGAGCGGCCAGCAGACGCTGTTGCTCGATCTGGGCCTGCCACGCGGTGACAGCCTGGCGCTGCTGGGCCTGGAAAGCTCGTTCAACTTCGGCGATGCCCTGCGCCACCTGAGGCGGCTGGACACCACCCTGATCAACAGCGCCTTTACCTCGGCCGAAGGCGGCCTGCGCATTCTCGCCTACACGCACAACGACGAGCCCCTGGAGCGCACCAGCGCCGCCGAGCTCTACATGCTGCTCAGTGCGCTGCGCCAACACTTCCAGCACATTGTGGTGAACCTTGCCGGCCAGCCGGACAGCGAAGCCCTGCGTACCTTTGTCAGCCATTGCGACAAGCTGCTGTGGTACACCGACCAGAGCGTGCTGGACTGCCGGCGCAACCTCGCCGTATTGAACCTGTGGCGCGAAAAAGGCATGAAGCTCGACCATGCCAGGCTGCTGATCGATCGCTACGTCAAAGGCTGCGCGCCGGACGCCGATGCCTTGAGCAAAAGCTTCGGCCTGGAAGTGATTGCCGTGTTGCCGCTGAGCGCAGAGGTCCGGCTGAACGCCGAGAACCAGGGGCAAACCCTGTTTGCGCTGACACCGCGCGAAGCCCTGACTCAGGCGCTCAAAACCCTCGGCCAGCGCCTGGCGAAACGCTCGGAAGACGCCAATCGAAAATCCTCCAGCCGCTGGCTGGAGCGCTTGTTGGGAGCCGATAAATGACCAGCGAAAAACTCTTCGGCGCCCCCGCACGAAGCGTGGGTGGCAACACCGACCACGACGGCCTGAAACTGGTGCTGCACCGCTACATCATCGATGCCATCGAAGAGTCGGGGAAAAACCTGCTGGAAGGCTCGCGCCAGTCGCTGGCGCAATTTGTCATCGACAAAGTCGCCGAGTACATCAACCGCATGCACCTGGCGATCTCGCGCTATGAGATGGAGCGCCTGGCCGAAGAAATCGTCGACGAACTGACCGGTTTCGGCCCGCTGGAAGTGCTGCTGCGCGACCCGGCCGTCACCGAAATCCTGGTCAATGGCCCGCACCGGGTGTTTATCGAGCGTGACGGCCTGCTGCACCAGAGCGACCTGCGCTTTATCGACGCGCACCATGTGGAGCGCGTCATGCAGCGCATCCTCGCGCCGCTGGGGCGGCGCCTGGATGAGTCGTCGCCGATGGTCGACGCACGCTTGCCCGATGGCAGCCGGGTCAATGCGATCATCCCGCCGATTGCCCTGGACGGGCCGTGCCTGTCGATTCGAAAATTTCGCAGGGACATGCTCAAAAGCAGCGATCTGGTGGCCATGCAGACCATTGACCAGAACATTTTCGACTTCTTCCAGGAAGCGGTGGGCAAGCGTTGCAACATCCTCATCAGCGGCGGCACCGGCACCGGTAAAACCACACTGCTGAACATCCTCAGTCAGCTGATCAACCCCCATCAACGCCTGGTCACCATCGAGGACGTGGCCGAACTGCAACTGGCCCACCCCCACGTGGTACGCCTGGAAACCCGTCCACCGAATGCCGAGGGCCATGGCGAGGTCAAGGCCAGCGACCTGATCCGCAACGCCCTGCGTATGCGCCCCGACCGCATCATCCTCGGCGAAATTCGCGGCGTGGAAGTGATCGATGTCCTCACCGCAATGAACACCGGCCACGACGGTTCCATGAGCACCGTGCACGCCAACAATGCCGCCGATGCCCTGCTGCGCCTGGAAACCCTGGTGGGCCTGACCGGCCGCGTGGTCGCGGAAAAGACCCTGCGCCAGATGATCTGCGCGGCACTGGATGTGGTGGTCCAGTTGACCCGCCTGCCGGACGGTCGTCGTTGCGTCAGCGAGGTGGTCGAAGTGGTGGGCATCCGCGACGACGTGTACGTGACCAACACGCTGTTTCGCCATGACCGGCGTACCGGCTTCGGCTTCGTGCGCGAGGCGCTCAACCCGGCCGGCGAAAAACTGCGCCGCGAACCGGCCTAGCCCTGGAGGGGAATCGAGCATGACCGGGGCCATCCTGCTGTGCATCTGCCTGATCCTGATCGGCCTGTCGGTCCGCTCATTCCAGAACGGCTTGCGCCGCGCCCGGACCGAACGCGTACTGGACCGCCTCGCCGAAGGCCAGCCGCAGCTCGTCGAAGAGAGCGCTTCCTGGAGCGGCGTGGAACGCATGTTCCTGCGCGCCGGCCTGGGCAAACCCAGTGACAACCTGCGCCTGTGGCTGACCGCCTGGGGCCTGGGCGCCGTGCTGGGGGTGATGCTCGCCGGTTGGCTCGGCCTGCTGGTGATGCTGCTGTTGCCGCCCGTGCTGCTGCGCCTGTACCTCGCCTGGCGTTACCAGCGCCGGATCAAACGCATGATCGAGCAACTGCCGCCATTGCTCGACCACACCGTGCGCAGTCTCAAGGCCGGACGCACCCTGGCCGACGCGGTGCTGGGCGGTATCGAGGTGGCCGAAGACCCGCTGAAAAATGCCATGGGCCGAATGCGGCGCAACGTGCAACTGGGCGTCAGCCTGCCGGAGTCCGCCCACGATTTCGCCGAATTCTACGAACGCGACGAGTTCCGTCTGTTCGCCCTGGGCTTGAAGGTCAATCACCGCTACGGCGGCAATGCCAGCGAGCTGTTGGAAAACCTGATCAAGATGATCCGCGAGCGCGAGCAAGCCGCGCGCCAGCTGCGCGCCCTGACCGGCGAAACCCGGGTGACCGCCTACGTGCTCACCGCGTTGCCCATTTCGATGGTGGGCTATTTCCTGGCGGTCAACCCGGACTACCTGATGACCATGTGGAACGACGGCACCGGCCGCCTGCTGTTGTTTGTCGCCCTGATCATGCAGGTGCTCGGCTGCTTCACCCTGTGGCGCATGTTGCGGAGCGTATGAAATGGCTATTTCATTGCTGATCAGCGCCGTGTTGTTTCTGGCCGCCCTGGCGCTGGTGCTGGCCAACCTGATCAAACATCGGCGTGGTCAGCGCCTGGTTGCCCAGCGTCTGCAAGGCCGGATGGGTCGCGAACACCGTCTCGGTGCGATGATGCGGCACTTGGGCAACAGCCCGCTGGCGCAACGCTCGATCAGTCTGGACAACGAAACCCAGACCCTGCTCAACCGCGTGGGTTGGCGCAAAGCCAACCAGCGCTCGATGTTCGCCGCCTTCCAGATCGGCACGCCGGTGCTGCTGCTGATCGTGACCCTGATCACGCAGCAGGTGCTGTTTCCCAAGGGCGACTCGCCATGGCTGGTGCCCCTGATCGCGCTCGGCATCGGCTACCTGTTGCCCAAACGCATCCTGGCCAGCGTGGCCAAGGCCCGCCAGCAGCGCATCTCCCAGGAAGTCTCGACGTTCATTCCGCTGCTGCGCATCCTGTTCGAATCGGGCATGGCGGTCGAACAGGCGCTGCGTGTATTGAGCATCGAAGCGCAACGCCTGCTGCCGGCGCTGACCCATGAATTGCGGCTGATCCTGAACCGGGTCGACTCCGGCCTTGAGCTCAGTGAAGAGTTGGGCAAGACCGCCAGGCTGCTGGCCGTGGACGAGTTCACCGACACCTGCATCATCCTCCAGCAACTGGTTCATCAGGGCGCCGGCGCGATGAAGTCGTTGCTGGCGCTCAAGCAATTGCTCGACGACCGGCGCCTGACCCGCATCCAGGAATTTGTGTCGAAGATGTCAGCGAAGATGTCGGTGGTGATGATGGTGTTTCTGTTTCCCGCCTTGCTGATCGTGCTCGGGGGGCCGGCACTCATCGGCATCACCCGGGCCTTGAGTAACTTATGAGGAATCCTCGATGAAAGCCTTGATCGCCGGTTTGAGCCTGGTGCTGCTCGGTGGTTGCGCCACCGATGGTCAAACCCCCTGGAGCGCCCTGACGGCCACCGGCAGTTGCCCCAAGCCCGACGCCGAACAGACGCTGTCGTTGAACCTGGCCGATGAAATGGCCAACGACGGCAAACTGCACGCCAGCCTGGCCAACCTGCACACCCTGCCGGCCAGTTTGCCCCAGGTGCGCCTGCGCCAGGCCAAGGCGTATCGCTTGCTCGGGCGCAGCGCCGAGCCGCTGTACCGCAGCCTGCTCGGCACCTGCATGGCCGCCGAAGGCGAACACGGCCTGGGGCAAATGGCCGCGGCCAAAGGCGACAACAGCCTGGCCATGGCCCATTTGCAGCGCGCGGCGCGGCTGGCGCCCACCGACGAGAAAATCCGCAATGACCTGGGCGTGGTGTACCTCAACCAACTGCGCCTGGAAGATGCACGGTTTGAATTCATGACCGCCATGGAGCTCAAGCAGAGCGACCCGCTGGCGGCCATCAATCTGGTGACGCTGCTGATCTATCAAGACAACTGGAAGCAGGCCGCGCAGGTGGTCAGCCAGACAGGCCTGGGGCCCGAACAAGTCACCCAGGCCCAGGCCCGCGCCGAGCAACTCAAGGCCTCAAGCGTCAAGGCCACAAAGGCCAAGGATCAGATCGCCACGGTCAGTGAAGCCCATAGCAACCCGAGGAATTGACGATGAAACTGCCCTGTCTTGCCAGCCTCGCCGCGCTGGCCCTGCCCCTCAGCGTCATGGCCATCGAGCCCGGCCCGTCCTCCCCGCAGCAGGCCGCCACGGAGGACTGGCTGGCCCTGCAGGTCAGTGGCCGAGCGGCATCCACCACGCCACAGGCAGCCTCCGCCGCCGAACGCGACCTGGCCGCGCAGCGCTGGCTGGACAGCTTCAAGCATGAGATTCCGGAGTTTTTCGAGCAGAAAGTCGGCGGAAAAACCGAGGGCGGCAACTGAGCACGCAAAAATGTAGGAGCGAGCTTGCTCGCGAAAAACTCACAGGCGCCGCGTTCATTCAGAAAACACGCGTTATCGTTGACGTTTTTCGCGAGCAAGCTCGCTCCTACATTGACCCGTTGCCTTCAGTGCGCCGTCACCCGCTGGCGCATCGCCGCGTTGTTGGGCGCCAGCGCCAGCGCCAACTGCGTGCGGTTATGCATATGCGTCAGCCGCAGCACTTGGGAAACATACAGCTTGACGGTGTTCTCGGTGATGCCCAGTTCGCAGGCAATCTGATAATTGGTCTGGCCCTTTCCGACCAGCCTGGCCACGTCCAGTTGGCGCGGTGACAACTGGTGGAAAATCGCAGGCATTTCAACCTGGCCCGCCTCCTGCGTCGAGGCCTCTTCAGCGTCCGGCCCAGCCGGACTGCGCCGCACTTTATCGAGGTCCTGGTACAGGTCGTCGATCGTTTCGGAGAGAAATTGCAGCTTCTGGTTCAGGTTGCCCAGTTGCAGGTCTTTCCTGCGCTCCTGCAACGCGACTTCCTGGCGCTGCAAACCTTCGAGCAATTCGTCCAGATTGATTGGCTTCTGGTAGTAGTCCGCAATGCCGGCGCGCAGGGCCTTGATCACGTCCTGCTTGTCGGAGCGCCCGGTCAACATGATCGACTCGAACACCCGCTGCCTGCCGGCAATCTTTTGCAGCGCCTGGACCAACTCGATGCCGTCCATGCCCGGCATATGCAGATCGCACAGCACCAACCCGATTTCACTGTCTTCGCCAAAGCGTTTCAAGGCTTGCTGACTGGACTCACAGGGGACACAACGGAACCCGCTGCTTTCAAGAAACTCACACAGCTCTTCCACGATCAGCGGCTGATCGTCGACCACGAGCACTTTTACCGCAGAATTAAGCTTGTTCACGCGCTACTCCATGCCTGGCAAGCCAAAGATTGACCCATCCTCAAACCACTCAATTCCTATACAACGCCTTATTAAACGTAGACGTACTTCCCGACTCTGTACATAGCGCCAGAGCCCTGCGGCGCTCAGTGGATCCAAAACCAGACCAGCGTAAATCCCACCAGCAGGAAGGGCGCAAACGGCAGTTTTTTTGACGGTTCGGGGGCCAGGTGCCCGAGGCAATTTGTAAGCCTTTGACCCATAAGCGGCCAGAGCTTTGGCGCCAGCAACAGCCAGAGCACACTCGTCAGGGCGGCGCCGATAAACGCGCCCAATAAATACTCGGCGTCCGACACCAGTGCCAGGGCTGCGAGCAGCTTCACATCCCCGGCGCCGAGACGGCCCAGGGCGTAACCAGGCAAGGTCAACAGCAGCGCCAGCACAAATGCCCACAGGCCTTGGCCGACCGAGGCACCGAGCCAGGTGCTGCCGGTCCAGAACAAGTAGACCCCGCCCAGCAATGCAACCCCCAGCGTCAGGCGGTTGGCGAGCAATCGCTGCCGCGTGTCCTGCACCGCACACACCACCAACCACACCATCACCACCACACCCTGGATCACGTAAAAAACCTGCCTTTTCGCTGATTGATTCTATGCTGATATCAAGTAGTAGCCGTCAGGGTAGACGCGGTGATGAAAACTAGCCTCCCCCACAAGCAGAAAGGCACAGCCGCGATCGAGTTCGTGGCCGTCTTCGTGATTTTTTTCGCGGTGTTCTACGGCATGGTCAGCTATAGCCTGCCGCTGCTGTTGCTGCAGTCGTTCAACCAGGCCACCGCCGAAGCGGTACGCCTCAGCGTGGGGCTCGACCCGGCGATGCAGGGCTACAGCAGTGCCGTGCAAACCACCGCCAGAAGCGCAATCAGCGACCGTCTGAAGTGGATCCCCAGCGCCTATCACTTCGATGCGGCAACACATGTCAGCACCACGTTCGTGAATGGCCTGCTGTCGGTACAGATCGACTATCCCTCAGCCAATCTACAGGCGGTGATGCCCTTCATCGTGCTGCCCGGCATTGGCAGCGTGCCGCAGTTGCCGGCGACGCTGCGGGCCCAGTCGAGCTTGCAGTTTTGACTTCGAGGGACACGCTGTTCGGGCGTTTGCTTGGTCGTAGCGCTGCGCTGGCGATCGTTCCCGCTGCGCCGCCTTCGGCCGGTTTGCAGGTGCAACTGGATGCGCAAGGCCAGGTGCTCGGTATCAGCGGCACACTGCGCTCACAGCTGGCGCCCCATGCCGAGGCGGCGCCGCTGCGAGCCTTGCTGCGCGCCCATAGCGCCCTGGCGGTGGAGGGCGTCCCAGCCGACTGGCAGCGCCATAGCCTTGACCTGGATTTCCAGGGCATCGCCGGGCAGGTGCTGCACACCCGTGCCACCCTCGAGCCGCACGACAATGAATGGCGGCTGCATGCGGTGGATATCGGCGATCTGCTCAGCGGCCGACGACTGGCCGAACAGCGTGAACAGAATCAGCAATTGACCAGTCAGGCCAGCGAGCAATTGCGCGTGTGCAGCCTCAGCCGCTTGCCCGATGTGTTCAACGACCAACTGTGCAGCGTGGCGCAGCGTTGGCGAATCCCGTGTATCGCCCTGGCGCTTGTTGATCAAGAGGACCAGGCCTGGGTGATCTACAGCCACTACGCCCAACATGACGCGCCGCAGTTGTGGCACACCGGGCAGCGCCTAGGCACGTGCCTGGACAGCCTCGACGGCACCGTTCCCTTGAGCCTGCACGCCACTTACGGTCACGGGGAGCACCCGCGGCTGCACAGCGTGTTCGGCAATGCCGACGGTTTCCTGGTGCCCTACCGCGATGCCCAGGGTGTCGCCGCGTGGCTGTTGTGCGCAGCCTTCAGCGGTGAAGCCGACACACACGAGCGCGACTGGCTGAACCTCGCCGCCGCCCTCGCCGCCCCGCTGCTCAGCCGTCTGCGTGAACAGCACCACCATCTGCAACTGGAACGCCAGGAAGCCCTGCAGGGTTTGCTGGGCACCGGCTGGTGGGAATTGCTGCCCGCCGGCGGCGAGATCCAGCTCGCACCGCAATTGATGCGCAACCTGAGCGGCGAAGAAAGCCCTACCCGTCAACCCTTGGAAACCTGGCTGAACCTCATCCACCCGGCCGATCGCCAGGAACTGCACAGCCGCCTGCACGACTTGCAGACCCTCGGCAAACCCTTGCTCGCCAGCGTGCGCCTCAACCGTGGCGACAGCGACCAGCCCCCCACCTGGTACCGCGTGCAGGGCCAGGCCCTGGGCGCCGGTGAGCAGCGCCGCTGGATCGGCTTCATGCTCGATATCAGCGACGTCAAGAACCAGCAACTGCAAGCCGACGCCGCCCACGCCCGCCTGGACAACCTGATCGCCAGCTCGCCGGCGGTGATCTATGTGCAGCGCTACGTGAAAGGCGCCCTGCAGCCGGTGTTTTTCAGCGACAGCCTGCTGCCGCTGCTGGGCCGCACGCTCGCCGAATGCAGCTACGACAGCCTGGTGCAATGGGTCCACCCGGATGACCGCGACCTGTACTTCCAGCGTACGCGCCAACTGCTGCGCGAAGGCAGTGTGCGCAGCCGCTACCGGGTCCAGGATAAACACGGCGACTACCACTGGCTGCTCGACGAAGCCAAGTTGCTGCGCGACGACCTCGGCCTGCCGGTGGAGGCGGTCGGCCTGTGGCTGGACGTCACCGAGGCCACCCTGGCCGCGCAACAGGTCAAGGACAGCGAGGAACGCTACCGCATCCTCGTGGAAGACTCTCCGGCGATGATCTGCCGCTACCGTCCGGACCTGACCCTGACCTTTGGCAACACGCCCCTGGCCAACTACCTGGAGTGCCTGCCCGGCCAGTTGCCGGGGCTGAACCTGGGGCACTGGTTATCGCCCGAGCAACGCGCGGCGTTCATGCTGCGCATCGAGCAACTGACTCCGGAATTTCCCGTCAGCACGGCGGAAATCAGCCTGCAACTGCCCGGGCGCGAGCATGCCTGGTGGGTATGGTCGGACCGTGGCGTGTTCGACGAACACGGCAATCTGCTCGAAGTGCAGGCCGTGGGCCGCGACAACACCGAAGTGCGGCGCTCCCAGCAGCAACTGACGCAAAGCGCGAAAATGGCCACCCTCGGCGAAATGGCCACCGGCCTGGCCCATGAGATCAACCAGCCGCTGAACGTGATGCGCATGGCCATCGTCAACGTACTCAAGCGCCTGGGCAATGGCGACGCGCAGATCGACTACCTGACGGAGAAACTCCAGCGCATTGACGCGCAGGTACAACGCGCGGCGCGGGTGGTGGACCACATGCGCGTATTCGGCCGCCGCTCGGAAGTCGAGCAGCACCCCTTCGACCCGGCGCAGGCGGTGGAAGGTACCCTGTCACTGCTCAGCGAAGGCCTGCGTGGCAAGGGCGTGGAGATCAAACTGACCCAGGCCGATACGCCTGTGCAGGTCACAGGCTACGCCGACCAGCTGGAGCAAGTGCTGATCAACCTGATGGTCAATGCCCGCGATGCGCTATTGAGCCTGAAGGAAAAGCACCCGGACCTGCGCCCATGCATCGCGCTGCACACCGAACACGACAGCCGCCACGTGCGCATCTGGGTCGAAGACAACGGCGGCGGCATTGACCCGCGATTGCTGGAGCGCATCTTCGAGCCGTTCTTCACCACCAAGCCGATTGGCGTGGGGACCGGGCTGGGCCTGTCGGTGAGCTACGGTATCGTTGAAAACATGGGCGGACGCCTCAGCGTCAGCAACGGCGAACACGGCGCGCGGTTCTGCGTGGAACTGCCCAGGGTCGCCGACGCTTAAATCACCAGATAGGCCTCGCCGGTCTGGCCGCAGCTCAGGTTGGCGCCCACGGTCACGCTTGCCAGGCTGATACCCAAGCTGCTCAACAGGTTGTTGAGGATCGGATTGAGCAGCGGGCTCAGCACATTGTTCAACATGGGCGTCACCAGCGTGCTGACGCCGCTGAGCAACGACACCGTGCCGGCGATCACGCTTCCCAAGGGGTTGCTCCCCACCGGTTGATAAGCAGTAATGCCGACGCCATTGAGGGCTGTGGTAAGGCCACTGACCAGGTTGGTGGCCGGTGCGAACGTTTGATAGCTGGGAGCAAGCCCCACATTGGCGGGCATGGCAAAGGGCGTGGTGCTGGAAAACACCAGGTTCTGGATACTGTTGCTGCCCGCAATCGGGCTTTGCACCTTGATCCCGACGCCGCCCCCCGCAAACGGTATACGAGGGTCGCAACTGCCGATGCCGAGGATCTTATGGCACGTCTTGATGCCGAAATCGATCAAGGCCAACGGCTCCACGGTCATTGGCTGTGTGGATGAAAATGCATTGCTGATATTGCCCACGTTCAGCGATGCCGCCGAGGTGGTGGTGTAGGCCGTCAAGCTCTTGGCGCCCGCGCCTGCCGCCGGGCAGCTATAGGCGGTGACATAGCTGCTGGCGCCGCCGGCATCCAGCACAATCTTCAGCGGCAGGTTGCCCGGCAGTGCCAGCACGTCCAACTGTTGGCAACCGGCGCCCAACAGGCAAAGCGTCGAGTTAATCGTGGTCACCAGGTTCAAGCTCAACAGGCCGCTGAGGACCGGTGTCAGCGGCCCCACCAGGTCATTCACCGCCGCGGTCAAGCCGGACAGGCTGCCGAGCACCGGCAAACTCACGGTTATCTGCGTGCGCAGTTGGGCGGTGCGCACGTAAATTTTATTCGGGCCCAACGGGTTGGCCGCCGCCAGCATCGGATTGCCGATGGCCGATAACTGCGGCGGCTCCATGACTTTGATCTGCGTGGTGATATTGGCCAGCCCCAACAGGCTGACGGGCAGCGTCACCGCCGCCGCGCTCTGGTTGCCGGCCAGTTGCACCACGCCCTGGACCAGCTGAAACAGCTGAAGATTGGCATTCAGCGCGGCGGCGGTGATACCCGTCTGCAGTTGCAGGATTTTGCCCAGTGTGAGCGGCAACGGATTGTTGAGCGTCGCCCCTTTGATAGCGCCCAGCGCGGTGACTGCATCCAGCGTCAACGGGTCGCTGCCCAACACGGTGATTGCCGCCTGAACCAATTGCGAGGCGCTCACCGTGGTGCTCAGCAGTTGGGTGTAGTCGCCGGCGGTGACATGCAGGTCGACGGCCAATTGATCGAGGTAACTGAGCATATTGATATTGCTGTTGAGCAGGCCGTTCCAGCCGAGCACGGAAACATTGACCCCACCACCGAGCAGCCCACTGAACACCGCGTTCATCATGCTGGCACTGGCGGTATCAAAGTTAACCAACGTGCTCCTGATGCTCAACTGCGCAATCGGCGGGGTGGGTTTGGCCGCCACTGCCGTCGCGCTCAACCGGGTATTGAGGCTGACCGAGTTACCCGACATCATCGACCAGATCCCACCGGCCACGCTGGTGGGCACGGTTTTGCCGACCACCACCTCAATGGCTGACGACAGCGCCGGGTTGGCAGCAAACACCCGTCGGCCGGAAGCCGCCGTGGTTACCGCGCCGCAGCGGGTGACCAAGGTATTACCGCTACCCACAACAAAGTGATTGCGTGCCACACTTTGCGCCGCAAACGCCGCCGCGCTCAAACCCGCCGCACAAGTGCCGCTGCGGCTGACCGCTTCCAGCGCTGCCGTATCCGCCACTCCCTGCAGCCGGCGCTTCTCCAGATAAAGCCGCCCGCTGTCCACCGCCAGCAAAGTAAACGCCAACACCAGCGCCAACACACCAACGGCCATCAGACCGATAGCGCCACGTTGCTTGCCATGAAATCGGGGAGACATCGAGCACTCCTGTGCCGGCGCGTCGCCGAGCGTTTACGCTCCTGAGGGTATGGATGAGTGTAGACAAGAGTGGCGGCTGGCAAGGGTCAATGTGGAAGGGGGTTGCCCCGATGAACAATATCTACACAACTTCGCAGGCTATAGCCGTCAACGCTAACCAAGATGCGAAGCGAGTCGCTCTTGATCTGGCTTTTGATCTTGGTCTCAGGCGCCCCGTCAAACCACGCTGGCTGAACGCAGGAGCGGATATGTCCCCGGTCTGATCCAGCATCCTGGTCGGCCCAGAGGCCGCCATCGGGGGCAAGCCCCCTCCCACATTTGCACCGTGATCGACACAAGATACCGGTCGGCTCTAAGGCCGCCGCGCTTTTGCTTTTGATCTTAGGCGCCCCGTTAA
>NZ_CVTO01000128.1:1793-4330 GCF_900004715.1 Pseudomonas sp. 24 E 13 | reverse complement strand
TATGTACTCGGTCCAATCCAACATCCTGGTCGGCCCAGAGGCCGCCATCGGGGGCAAGCCCCCTCCCACATTATGACCGAGGAGGCCGGGAGGCCTTCACCGGAGCAGATCCCTTTCCACAAGGTCAGCGGGGCGGATAGTTGGCAAGAATCCTGGCCACCGTGCTGCGAATGGCATTACTCCGGTCCTGCGGATTCGGCGAACTGGCCATGATCTGCTCATCACTGCCCCGCCACACCAACTTACCGTCCCTGCCATCGAGCAAATCAATCTGCAGCGTCGCCACCTTGTAAGAGATGCTGCGCGTTTCGTTATACATCGGCGCCCCCCAATACCCATTCCACGGCCCGCCCCAGGCACCGCCGTAATTAGTGGTGACCTGTTGCTGACGGTCCTCGACGATCAGATAGGCCTGCACAGAGAGGTCGGCCTTGCTACCGGGCCCGGCGAGGCGCAGACCGCGCTGGTCAAGCTGCTCGCCCACCGCCTGGCGAATACGCTGCTCGGTGAGGTCGCTCTTGATACGCGGATCATCCGGACGATATTGCAGCGCCGGCTCTTTCCAGGCCCAGTTACGGTAGGCGCCAAAGTCGCGGCTGGCGTCAAAGTCATGATTGACCTGATTACTCTGGCAACCGCCCAGCAGCAGGACAACGGCAAGCGTAGCGATACGACGAAACATGAGGGTTCTCCGATGATCGGTCCGGCTTCAGTTGAGCATAGCGGTTAACGCGGAGGATACGCCGTCATCGCCTTCTGCACTGCCTGGCGCAACGCATCAGCGCGCTCGCTGAGGCTACCCTGGCTGCCCGTTTCGGCACTAGCGCTCCACACCGGCTGGCCGCTGCGGGCGTCGAACAGATTGACGCGCACCACCACGACCTGCACTTCATAGGTACGCACCATCGGCACCGAGTTGTACATGCCGTAGCCATTGCCATAGCGGTTGTAGCCGCCATAACCGTAGCCATAATCGTCCTGGACCTGGCGCAGACGCTTCTCCAGGCGCACATCGGCGCTGACCAGCAGGTCCGGCGCACGCGTGTCATGCACCGGACGCAGGCCGCGCTGGTCCAGCGCACCGCTGACGGCTTCGGCCACCTGGGCCGAATCCGCCCAGGCAGTGCCGGCCGGCAACTGGCCGTTGCGCCAGGCCCAATTGCGGTAGGCGCCATAGTCGCGCACCGGCGCCGGGTAAGCGCTGGCATCAAAGGTGGTGGCCGCCTGGGCCGGGGCCGGCGGCATTGGCGCCGACGCGGCCACGTAGGGGTTAGGGCTGGAGCAGGCGCCCAGCCCAAGGGACAACAGGATCAAACAGAGACGACGCATTTCGACCTCCGCAGACTGGGCTGCTTAAACCGGACGGCACACCCAGTGCAAATAACGCCCAAGTCCGGCAAAGCTTGGGTGACGACGGTGAGCGAGTTCCATCTCCAACAGATCCTGCAGCTCGGCGCGCGCCTGGAATTCCACCGGCATATAGTCATGGAACACGCGCACGCCACTTTGGCTTTCGACCTGCCACAGCCCTTCGAGTTGCGCCGCCAATTCCCTTGGGTCCAGTGGCTGTTGCGGCGTGAGGCTCTGCTTTTCGCCGGCCATATCGTTCCTGCGCATCTTGCGAAAGTGGCCCTTGAGCAGGTTGCGGTAGATCAGCGCATCGCGGTTATAGAACGCCAGGGACAACCAACCGCCGGGCAGCGTCAATTGATGCAGCACCGGCAGGATCGCATGGGGCTCGGCCAGCCATTCCAGCACGGCGTGGCACAGCACCAGATCGTAGGGCTCGGTGAGCTGGCCGAGCAAGTCTTGCCAGGGCGCCTGGATGAACGTGGCGCTCTGCCCGGCATCGGCAAAACGCTGGCGCGCGCCGTCGAGCATGGGCGCGGCAGGCTCGGCCAGGGTCACCTGATGGCCACGCTCGGCCAGCCACAACGACATATGCCCCAACCCCGCGCCGATATCCAGCACGCGCAACGGGCGATCCGGCAACGCCTCGGCGAGATCGGCCTGCAACACCGCCAGGCGGATCGCACCCTTGGCACCGCCATAGATTTTCTCGGCGAAGCGCGTGGCCAGCTGGTCGAAATGTCGATCACTCATGGGCAAACCGCCGTTCGCTGTCGGCCAGCTTGGCGCGCACCACTTCGTTCATGTCCAGGCCCAGCTCACTGCACAGCAATAGCAGGTACAGCACGATATCGCCGACTTCCTGGCCGGCATGAGCGAGCTTATCGGCCGGCAATTGGCGCGACTGGTCTTCGGTCAGCCATTGGAAAATCTCGACCAGCTCGGCCATTTCCACACTGGCGGCCATGGCCAGGTTTTTCGGGCTGTGGAATTGCTTCCAGTCGTTGGTATCGCGGATGCGGTGCAAGCGTTCGGTGAGGTGTTCGAGGTTCATTGGGGGCTCCTGAATGGGTATAGCTTCAGGGGGATGGGGAGTGAAGGCAAGTGAATAGCGGTGTTGCCCCCGATGAGCATAGGTATCTACACAACTCAGCAGCGCCCAACCGTAACCACGATGCGAAGCGAGC
>NZ_CVTO01000128.1:0-1733 GCF_900004715.1 Pseudomonas sp. 24 E 13 | reverse complement strand
CGCAGAAACGGATATGTACTCGATCTGATCCAACATCCTGGTCGGCCCTGAGGCCGCCATCGGGGGCAAGTCCCCTCCCACATTCGATTTTTGAACACATACCAGTGTGGGAGGGGCGGTGCGACGATTCGACTTGCCCCCGATGAGGCCCTAATCCACAACACTGAACTCAAGCCTGGCAGTCTGCCCGGCCTCATCCAACACACTGAGCTGATAGCGCCCCAACCGCTCGAAGCTGGCATTGATGCTGTCCTGATTGGCGCTATCCCCCAACGGCGCGCCATTGAGAAACCACCAGCGCCGCCCGCTGCCGCCCAGCGCGGAGATTTTCAGGCGCAGGGCCTGTTGACTGGCAGCGGGCAAACGCAGTTGATCGCCCTCGCGCACGCCCACAATGGACAATGGCGAAGCGGCGGCCAGTGCCGGCGGCGGGCAATCCGGGTCGGCGGCCGGGATGCGTGCTTCACGGCGCTCCACCCTGGGCAGCCAGGGCTCCAGCGGAGCCGGCCACAGGGCGATATGCTTCGGTTCGGCGCCAGGGCAATGGGCGTCCACGCGCAAGCCCTTGGCGTTGACCCAGAGGTTTTCCATCAACCCCACGCTCAACGGCTGATCCAGTGCCTGCAACGTCGGCGGCGTGGTGTTATCCAGTGTCCAGGCAAACCGCTGGCGACGACAGTTGGGATCGCTGCGACTCATCGGCTGGCCCAGCGGCCAACAGATTGCCGCCACGCCCACATTGGCCGGCACGGCCTTGACGGGCGCGCTGATGCCGCGCTGGCTGTCGCGGTTGGTCAGTACGTCATGCACCTGCAACATCAACGGCGCCGCCGACGCCAGGCCAAACTGCCCCGGCACCGGCGTGCCGTCCGGACGACCGATCCAGACGCCGATCAGATAACGCGGGCCGACACCAATCGCCCAGGCATCACGAAAGCCATAGCTGGTGCCGGTCTTCCAGGCCAGCGTCGGGCGCTGCACCAGTTCGGCCCGTGGGTCGCGGTCGGGGCGCGCCTGGCCGCTGAGGATACGCCGCACGATCCAGGCCGCCCCTGGCGACAGCAATGGCCGTTCGCGCAGCGCGTCATCCGGCTGCAGGCGCAGGGTGGCGCTCTTGCCGTCGCGGGCCAATGCACTGTAGCCGCTGACCAGCTCTTCCAGGCGACTGCCGGCACCGCCCAGGATCAACGCCAGGTTCGGCTCGGCCAGCGCCGGCAACGCCAGCGGCATGCCGCCGATGCGCATCTGCGCGGCAAAGCGTTTCGGCCCGTAGGCTTCCAGCAATTGCACCGCCGGCAGGTTCAGCGAGCTGGACAGCGCCGTACTCGCCGGCACCGCCCCGGTAAAGCCCATGGAGAAATTGCCCGGCCGGTAATCGCCGTAGCGGCGCGGCACGTCCTGCAGCAGGGACTCGGAATGAATCAGGCCGTCGTCCAGGGCCATGCCATAGAGGAAGGGTTTCAAGGTGGAACCGGGCGAGCGCAGCGCGTTGATCATGTCCACATGGCCAAAACGCTTGGCATCATTGATGTCCACCGAGCCGAGGTAGGCGCGCACGGCCATGGTTTCCTCCTCCACCACCAGGATCGCCGCCGAGGTATGTTCGGGCAAACGCGCACGCCAGCCCAGCAGCAGGTCTTCGAGGCGACGTTGCAGGGTGGCGTCCACGGTGGTGCGGATCAAGGGCGGGCTGTCCGGCCGGTTCAGGCGCCGCGCCAGCAAGGGGGCCAGGC
>NZ_CVTO01000131.1:4330-6394 GCF_900004715.1 Pseudomonas sp. 24 E 13 | reverse complement strand
ACATTGAAGAAGGAGCGGTTCATGGCCTTGCACATGATGTACGACAGGATCGCGCCGCTGGAGCCCACCAGGGAGCCGGCGATGATCAGCATCGAGTTGTTCAGCGAGAAGCCGATCCCTGCCGCTGCCCAGCCGGAGTAGCTGTTGAGCATCGAGACAACCACCGGCATGTCGGCGCCGCCGATGGGGATGATGATCAGCACGCCCAGTACAAAGGCCAGGGCCAGCATCACGGCGAAGGCCGTGAGGTTGCCGGTGAACATGAAGGCCAGGCCCAGGCCCAGCGTCAGCAGGCCCAACACCAGGTTGAGCTTGTGCTGGCCGCCGAACTGCACCGATGCGCCCTGGAACAGGCGGAACTTGTACTTGCCGGAGAGCTTGCCGAAAGCGATCACCGAACCGGAGAAGGTAATTGCACCGATGGCGGCACCCAGGAACAGTTCCAGGCGGTTGCCCGCAGGAATGGCGTCGCCCAGGTGCTTGACGATACCCAGCGATTGCGGTTCGACGACCGCCGCGATGGCGATGAATACCGCAGCCAGGCCGATCATGCTGTGCATGAACGCGACCAGTTCCGGCATCTTGGTCATTTCGACGCGCTTGGCCATGACCGAGCCGGCGGTGCCGCCGATCAGCAGGCCGACGATCACATAGCCGATACCGGCCGTCGCCAGCTCAGCGCCGAGCTTATAGATGAGGCCAACGGTGGTGAGTACCGCCAGCGCCATGCCGAGCATGCCGAACAGGTTGCCGCGCCGCGAAGTGGTCGGGTGCGAGAGGCCTTTGAGGGCCTGGATGAAGCAGATCGACGCAATCAGGTAGAGCGTCGTGACGAGGTTCATGCTCATTACTTGGGCGCCTCTTCTTTTACTTTCGGGGCTTTTTTCTTGAACATCTCAAGCATTCGCCGGGTGACCAGGAAACCACCAAACACATTGACCGCCGCCAGGGCCACAGCCAGGGTGCCCATGGTCTTGCCCAGCGGTGTGACCGTGAGGGCGGCGGCGAGCATGGCGCCGACGATCACGATTGCCGAAATGGCGTTGGTTACGGCCATCAACGGCGTGTGCAGCGCGGGTGTCACGTTCCAGACCACGTGGTAACCGACATAAATCGCCAGCACAAAGATGATCAGGTTGTAGATACCGGGGGAGATAAGCTCTTCCATCGTCTGAATCCCTGCTTAGGCGTTTTTGCGGATGACTTGGCCGTCGCGGCACATCAGGCACGCGGCGACGATGTCGTCTTCGAGGTTGATTTCAAACTGCCCTTCCTGGGTGAACACCAGTTTCAGAAAGTCCAGCAGGTTGCGCGCGTACAGGGCCGAGGCATCGGCTGCCACGGCGCCGGCCAGGTTGGTCGGGCCGCAGATGATCACGCCGTTTTCCACCACGACTTGATCTGCAACCGTCAGCGGGCAGTTGCCGCCCTGGGCTGCCGCGAGGTCGATGACCACCGAGCCGGGCTTCATCTGCGCGACGGTTTCGGCGCTGAGCAAGGTCGGCGCTTTACGGCCGGGGATTAACGCCGTGGTGATGACGATGTCGGCCTGCTTGGCGCGCTCATGCACAGCCAGGGCCTGGCGCTGCATCCAGCTGCTGGGCATGGGACGTGCGTAACCGCCGACGCCGACCGCGCATTCGCGCTCCTCATCGGTTTCGTAAGGCACATCAACGAACTTGGCACCGAGGGATTCGATCTGCTCCTTCACGGCCGGGCGAACGTCAGACGCTTCGATCACCGCACCCAGGCGTTTCGCCGTGGCAATCGCCTGAAGGCCTGCAACGCCGGCGCCGAGGATCAACACGCGAGCGGCTTTCACCGTGCCTGCGGCAGTCATCAACATCGGCATGAAGCGCGGGTAGTGGTGGGCAGCCAGCAACACGGCCTTATAGCCGGCGATATTGGCTTGGGAGGACAGCACATCCAGGCTCTGGGCCCGGGAGGTGCGTGGCGCAGCTTCGAGCGCGAAGGCCGTGATGCCGCGCTCTGCGAGCTTGGCGATGGTTTCGTTGCTGAACGGGTTGAGCATGCCCACCAATACGGTGCCGCTTTTGATCAGCG
>NZ_CVTO01000131.1:0-4280 GCF_900004715.1 Pseudomonas sp. 24 E 13 | reverse complement strand
CAGTGACCTTATGGCCCTGGCCGATCAGCTTCTTGATGGTTTCCGGGGTGGCAGCCACCCGCGTTTCACCGGTCTGGGTTTCGAGAGGAACACCAATGTGCACGTCAAATCTCCTGCATGATCTTTTTGCTTTTGATCTTTTTGTAAAAAGGCCAGTGCGCCGTGAGTGGCGCAACTGGGGCGGCCGATCAGCACGATCCCGCTGAAATGACAGCGGGGCGCGGCATTTTGCAGGCGAACTTTACGGCCTTCAAGGGATTATGACGGGTGACGAAAAATTAACTACAAGTCACCCTGTGACTGATTGTCGCAATGCGCCGAAATAACCCCTTTAAATACAAGCAATTAAAGGCTTGCAGGCGGTAACGCGCGGTTTTTTAATCGTCGGCGTGAATAGTCGGTTATTGAACCGTAATAGTCGCTGCAAGCCTTATCATTCATGGCTTTGCGCTCCTTTTTTGTTCAACAGATACAGTCTGTTTAAATGCGACATCCGCGTATATCTGTAGTGCTTTGATTTAGTTGACTACAAGGTCAGTAAATGGGGGTTGGCCTTGGGTGTCGGGGTTGTAGCGCCGAGATTGCTCGATGAGCCAATCGCGGAACGCATGCAGGGACGCGGATTTGACCTTTCGTTCCGGAATCATCAGGTAATACGCCTTATCGCTGGGCAGGGTTTGGTGGCTCGCGATCACCAGGTGCTGCTCTTTCAACTCTCGCTGGATCAGGAAGGGTGGGATCAGCGCAATGCCCATGTCATGCATTGCCGCCTGGGACAACATTGAGAATAGCTCGTAACGCGGGCCTGTCATGTCGCGGGGAACGCTCATCTGTTGGGCGTTGAACCACTGACGCCAGGCATAAGGGCGCGTTGTCTGCTGCAAGAGGGGCAGGTCGCCCATTTCCTGGGGGGTAAAGTACGCGCGGTCGCCGAGTAAGCGTGGGCTGCACACGGGGACGGGGTTTTCCCCCATGAGCCTATGGGATTCGGTGCCGGACCAGTCGGCATCACCGAAATAGATCGCAGCGTCGAACTCGGTGTCGGCAAACAGGAAGGGGCGCGTGCGGTTGGTCAGGTTGACCGTCACTTCCGGGTGCCGCTGTTGAAAGTCCTTTAGGCGCGGGATCAACCACTGGGTGCCGAAAGTCGGTACCACGGCCAGTTCGATGACATTCGCGCCCTGCTGGCCCATGACTGAAAGGGTGTCGCGTTCTACTGCATCCAGTTGCGTTGCCACCCTGCGGCTATAAGACAGCCCCGCCTCCGTCAGCTTTACACCGCGCCGCGAGCGTCGAAACAGTTCGACACTCAAAAAATCTTCAAGGCTGGCGATCTGTCGGCAGATCGCACCTTGAGTGATGGAAAGCTCCTGTGCTGCCTTGGTGAAGCTCTCATGGCGGGCGGCTGCTTCAAAACTGATAAGCGCGGTAGTGCTGGGGATTTTCCTGCGCATGTACATTGTCCTCACTTATAAGGCGCTTTTTTGGCCTTGTCAGGCGTTACGAAGTGAGAAATTAGCACAACCCCATGCAGAAACCTCGTTTGCCCTCGGCGTCGCCCCGGCCTAGTCTGCCTGTACGACGTTTTGATTGTTTTCGTGAGGACTTATTCATGGCTGGCAAGGCAAGCTTCAACTGGATCGATCCGCTGCTGCTGGATCAACAGCTCACCGAAGAAGAACGCATGGTGCGCGACAGTGCCGAGCAGTTTGCTCGGGACAAGTTGGCGCCCCGTGTGCTTGAAGCTTTCCGTCATGAAAAGACCGACCCCGCGATCTTCCGCGAGATGGGCGAAACCGGCTTGCTGGGGGCCATGATTCCCGAGCAATACGGTGGCAGTGGCTTGAACTACGTCAGCTATGGGTTGATTGCCCGTGAAGTCGAGCGTGTCGATTCCGGGTATCGCTCGATGATGAGTGTGCAGTCCTCATTGGTCATGGTGCCGATCAATGAATTCGGCACCGAAGCGCAAAAGCAAAAGTACCTGCCGAAACTGGCCTCCGGCGAATGGATTGGCTGCTTCGGTCTCACCGAGCCCAATCACGGTTCTGATCCAGGCGCGATGATTACCCGTGCGCGCAAAGTGGAAGGCGGTTACAGCCTGACCGGCGCGAAGATGTGGATCACCAACAGCCCGATCGCCGATGTGTTCGTGGTGTGGGGCAAGGACGACGCCGGCGACATCCGCGGTTTTGTACTGGAGAAGGGCTGGAAAGGCCTGAGTGCTCCGGCGATTCACGGCAAGGTCGGTTTGCGGGCGTCCATTACGGGCGAAATTGTCATGGACAACGTGTTTGTGCCCGAAGAGAACATCTTTCCGGACGTGCGTGGCTTGAAAGGTCCGTTTACTTGCCTGAACTCGGCGCGATACGGCATCTCCTGGGGCGCCCTGGGGGCTGCGGAGTTCTGCTGGCATACCGCGCGCCAGTACACCCTTGATCGTCATCAGTTTGGTCGCCCGTTGGCGGCGACGCAGTTGATCCAGAAGAAGCTGGCCGACATGCAGACCGAGATCACGTTGGCGCTGCAAGGTTGTCTGCGCCTGGGGCGGATGAAAGATGAGGGAACGGCGGCGGTTGAGATTACTTCGATCATGAAGCGCAACTCATGTGGTAAGTCTCTGGATATCGCGCGCATGGCCCGGGACATGCTGGGCGGCAACGGCATTTCCGACGAGTTCGGGGTGGCGCGTCATCTGGTCAACCTGGAAGTGGTCAACACCTATGAAGGTACGCATGACGTGCATGCCTTGATCCTGGGGCGCGCGCAAACCGGTCTTCAGGCCTTCTATTAATAGGAGCACGGACATGGGCGCGCTTTCGCATCTGCGTGTACTGGATTTATCGCGAGTACTGGCGGGCCCTTGGTCCGGGCAGATACTCGCGGACCTTGGGGCCGAGGTGATCAAGGTCGAAAGGCCGGGCAATGGTGACGACACGCGCGCCTGGGGGCCGCCTTTTCTCAAGGATGCTGATGGTGAAAACACCAGTGAGGCCGCGTACTACCTGTCCGCCAACCGGAACAAGGCGTCGGTGACCATCGACTTCACCAAGCCTGAGGGGCAAAAGCTGGTGCGTGATCTGGCTGCCAAGTCGGACATTCTGATCGAGAACTTCAAGGTGGGTGGCCTCGCGGCTTATGGTCTGGATTATGAGTCGCTCAAGGCGATCAATCCGGAGCTGATCTATTGCTCGATTACCGGCTTTGGCCAGACCGGTCCTTATGCAACCCGTGCCGGCTATGACTTCATGATTCAAGGGCTGGGTGGGTTGATGAGCCTCACCGGTCGGCCTGAGGGTGATGAGGGCGCGGGTCCGGTGAAGGTTGGGGTGGCATTGACCGATATTCTCACCGGGCTTTATTCGACCGTAGCCATCCTGGCGGCGCTTGCTCACCGGGATCACGACGGCGGTGGGCAGCATATTGATATGGCGCTGCTGGATGTGCAGGTAGCTTGCCTGGCTAACCAGGCGATGAACTACCTGACCACCGGAGTTTCGCCAAAGCGTCTGGGCAATGCGCATCCGAACATCGTGCCTTATCAGGACTTTCCTACGGCTGATGGTGATTTCATCCTGACCGTGGGTAATGACGGGCAGTTTCGCAAGTTCGCCGAGGTGGCCGGACAACCCCAGTGGGCGGATGATCCGCGGTTTTCTACGAATAAAATGCGAGTTGCCAATCGTGCGGTGCTGGTCCCGCTGATTCGGCAGGCGACCGTGTTCAAGACTACGGCAGAGTGGGTATCGCAGCTGGAGAAAGTAGGTGTGCCATGTGGGCCGATCAATGATCTGGCGCAGATGTTTGCCGATCCGCAGGTCAAGGCGCGCGGGTTGGCCATAGAGTTGCCTCACGCGTTGGCGGGGATGGTGCCTCAGGTTGCCAGTCCCATCCGGCTTTCCAAGACGCCCGTGGAATATCGCAATGCGCCTCCGCTGTTGGGTGAGCATACGGTTCAAGTGCTGCAAAGTGTGCTGGGGCTGGCGCCTTCGAGCGTGGCTGCTTTAAGAGAGGCTGGCGTTATCTGAAGTATCTCTTCTATATAGAGGGGCGTCGGTCGTTTTCTGATCAATCCTAACTATTTGATAAGAAAACGAAATTAGTCGTTGACGGCAGATTCTGTGCGCCTATAATTCGCCCCACTTCCGGCGCAGTCGAAACGGAAAACTCCTTGGTAAACAATGAGTTAAGTAAGTTTCGGCGGCAGGTTGCTTCAGTTCATCGAAGCCAAAAGGAAGTTGAAAAAGAGGTGTTGACAGCAGCGTGTAACGCTGTAGAAT
>NZ_CVTO01000134.1:1203-1503 GCF_900004715.1 Pseudomonas sp. 24 E 13 | reverse complement strand
CTACCAGCTTCTCGAAGTTGCCGCCGGAAGCGTCGGTGATTTTGACGATCTGGGTGCTCTTGTCGATGAATACGTCATCGCTTGGCGCAGGGACGGTCACGGTGCCGACAGTTTCACCGGCTTTGATAGTGATATTTGAGCCGTTATCCAACTTCAACGTGACGTCACTGCCTGCTTTATTTGAGAGCGTGGCGGTGTACGTGATCTGGCCACCTTCGTTGACTGCGCTCGGCGCGGTCAGGGTAACGGTGGTGGTGTTGTCGGTACCCGGTGTATCGGTAACGGTGGTGTTAACCGGCG
>NZ_CVTO01000134.1:916-1153 GCF_900004715.1 Pseudomonas sp. 24 E 13 | reverse complement strand
TACCCGGTGTATCGGTAACGGTGGTGTTAACCGGCGTGGTGCCTGGAACCAGATTTTCGAAGTGCTCGCCACCAGTGACAGTCTTGATAGCAGTGGTGACGGTCTGGTCGCCCTTATACACGTCATCTGGTGCCACGGCGGTGACCGTGCCGCTGGATTGGTTCACCCCGATGGTGATGGTTTTGCCGTTATCCAGGATGACAGTCAGCGGGTTAGTGATGTTAGTCACCAGCGCGC
>NZ_CVTO01000134.1:614-866 GCF_900004715.1 Pseudomonas sp. 24 E 13 | reverse complement strand
GGTTAGTGATGTTAGTCACCAGCGCGCCGTTTTTATCCACAAGGCTGGCGGTGTAAACAATGTTGCCGCCTTCGCCAACCGTGGTGGTAGCGCTCAGAACCACATCGACCTTGTCGATGGTGTCGTTGATCGCTGTCGTTGCACTGTTTTGCGCAACTACCAGCTTCTCGAAGTCGCCGCCGGAAGCGTCGGTGATTTTGACGATCTGGGTGCTCTTGTCGATGAACACGTCATCGCTTGGAGCAGGCACGG
>NZ_CVTO01000134.1:0-564 GCF_900004715.1 Pseudomonas sp. 24 E 13 | reverse complement strand
CTTCGCCAACCGTGGTGGTAGCGCTCAGAACCACGTCGACCTTGTCGATGGTGTCGTTGATCGCTGTCGTTGCGCCGTTGCCAGCAACTTCCAGTTTCTCGAAGTTGCCGCCAGTGGTCTCAGTGATCTGGACGGTCTGAGTGCTCTTATCGATAAACACGTCATCGCTTGGCGCAGGCACGGTCACGGTGCCGACGGTATCGCCGGCTTTGATCGTGATGCTTGAGCCGTTATCCAGCTTCAGCGTGACGTCAGTACCGGCCTTATTGCTTAAGGTCGCGGTATAGGTGATCTGACCACCCTCGCTCGCTGCAGCCGGCGCGGTCAGCGTAACGGTTGTGGTATCGACGGAATCGGTAATGGTGGTGAGTGCCGGAGTCGTGCTCGGCACCAGGCTTTCAAAATTGCCACCGGTTGCGCCGGTGATAGTGGTGCTGACGGTCGAACCGTTGACGTAGACGTCATTGGCTGGGGTATCGACTACCACCGTGCCCGTCGACTCACCCGCCTTGATGGTAATCACCGAGCCATTGCTCAAGGTGACGCTCACCGGGGTTTGCGCCG
>NZ_CVTO01000136.1:118614-190070 GCF_900004715.1 Pseudomonas sp. 24 E 13 | reverse complement strand
GTTATCGGTTGTGGTCCGAAGACCAGCATGACGGTCTGGCCGCGTATGGCAGCGCGGAAATACTCGCCGCCGACCTGACCGGGCTGGCCTTGCAACTGGCCCGTTGGGGCGTGACGCCCAGCCAGTTGGTGTGGCTGGATGTGCCGCCCGCCGCCGCGTATGCCCAGGCCCAGGAGCTGCTGCAACGCCTCGGCGCATTAAGCGAAGAAACCCTCACCGCCCATGGGCAGAAGATGGCCGAGTTGCCCGCCCACCCGCGTATCGCCCATCTGTTGTTGCGCGGGCAGGACCTCGGGCTGGCGGCGATGGCCTGCGACGTGGCGGCGCTGTTGGGCGAACGCGATATCTTGCGCGGTGGTGGTGCGGACTTGCACAGTCGCCTGGCGCTGATGTCCGGCGAAGAGCGCGCCCGTGGTACCCAGGGCGGGGTGCAACGGGCCAGGCAGTTGGCGCGCCAGTATCGTGGTTATTTAAGAGGCAAGGCCAGCCAACCGGTGGCCGACCCCGACCACCCTCGCTGGCTCGGCGCCCTGCTGGCGCTGGCCTATCCGGACCGCGTCGCTCAACAGCGTCGCCCCGGGGGCGCCGAATACCGTTTGGCCAACGGCCGTGCGGCGCTGTTCGCCGAGGCCGACAGCCTGATGAAACAACCCTGGCTGGTGATTGCTGACCTGGGTAGCCGCCAGGGCCAGCGCGAAGAGCGCATCTACCTGGCGGCGGATTTTGATCCGGCGCTGTTTGATACGGTGCTGGCCGAGCAAGTGCGCAACGTCGACCAGCTGGATTGGGATGAACGCGAAGGCGTGCTGCGCGCCGAACGCCAGCGCAAGGTCGGCGAATTGGTGCTCAGCCGTGAACCCCTGACCGGCCTCGACGAGTCCGCCCGCAGCCAGGCGCTGGTCAACCTGGTACGCCGCAAAGGCCTGGAGCTGCTGCCCTGGACCCCGGAACTGCGCCAATGGCAGGCCCGTGTGATGCTGCTGCGCCAACTGGACGCCGGCCACACCAGCGAATGGCCCGATATCAGCGACAAGGCCCTGCTCGCCAGCCTGGAGCACTGGCTGATGCCCTACCTGGGCAAAGTCTCGCGCCTGAGCCATTTTGCCAACCTGGATATTTCCAGCTACCTGCACAACCTGCTGCCCTGGCCACTGCCCCAGCGCCTGGATGAACTCGCGCCCCAGCATGTGAAAGTGCCGTCGGGCTCGTCGGTGCGCCTTGACTACAGCGAACAGCCGCCGATCCTGGCGGTGCGCTTGCAGGAGCTGTTCGGGCTGGCGGATACACCACGCATTGCCGGTGGGCGCCAGGTGGTCAAGCTGCACCTGCTGTCGCCGGCGCGGCGGCCGGTGCAGGTCACGCAGGACCTGGCCAACTTCTGGCGCAGTACCTATGCCGAGGTGAAGAAGGATTTAAAGGGGCGTTACCCCAAGCATTACTGGCCGGACGACCCCCTGGTGGCCGAAGCCACCGCCAGGATCAAACCCCGAAAATAGCCACAATGGAAATCCCCTGTGGGGGGTAATGCCGTTCAGTTAAGGCATTTTGTAGGAGCGAGCTTGCTCGCGAAAAACTCACAGGCGCCGCGTTCATTCAGGAAGCACGCGTTATCGTTGACGCTTTTCGCGAGCAAGCTCGCTCCTACAGAGCACGATATACGCTTAACTGAACGGCATTACCTGTGGGAGGGGGCTTGCCCCCTCCCACATTTTATTGCGCGGCAGGCAGCAGGAAGCGGGCGATGACCGGCAAATGGTTGGAGATGCGCAAGGTGTCTTCCTGCCTGACCTTGGCCTCGACCCGCTTGATCCGCGCGCTGTAGAACAGGTAGTCGAGCGTCCGATCCGGCCCCTCAAGGCTTGGGTCATTGGGGAAGTGCGTCAGCCATTGCTTGCGGTCGATGCCGCTGGATTCACTGTTGCTCGGGATCATCGGGTATTTGTCCCACAACAGGTGCAACTCACTGTCCGGCGAATACTGGCCGCGTTTTTGCGCATCCAGGCGCAGGAATTGGCCCAGCGGCAGCAGATTGAAATCCCCGCCGATCAACCAGGGTGTGCCACGGCCTTCGAGTTTATCCAGTAACTTCACGGTGGCCTCCACTTGTTCCTGCACGGCGCTGCGCCCAGGCATGCCACCGTCCAGGCGTGTGTTGAGCACCGCCAGTTGCCCACCGTCGCTCAGCGGCAGGTACGTCAGCAACAAAGCGGGCTTGGGCTGGAACTGGCGGCTGATGAAGTTGGCATCCGCCGTGGGCAGTTGCAGGCGCTCGGCGTGTTCGATCTGGTAGCGGCTGAGGGTGGCCAGCTTGCGCCCGACGCTGCCGAAGATGGGCAGGCTGGGCACAAAGTCGGCTTTCCAGTCGAATGCCTGGGTGCTGCAGGGGTAGAGGTCGACCAGCCGCTCCTGCAACAGCGCGAGTTGATCCTGGTAGTGGGAGGGCTTGGCGCCTTCGTCGATTTCCTGCAACAGCAGGATGTCGGGCTGTTCGTCGCGGATCACCCGCGCCACTTCGTCAAGGCTGAAGGCCATGTCCTCAACCGTGGGCCGTTCGTCCGGGCCGCTGCCGTCGGGGGTGTCGTACCAGAACACGTAGTTCTTGCCGGCCAGGTACTGCACGTTCCAGGTCATCACCTTGAGCGCCTGCCCCGGCAGCAGGGTCGGCGCACGCGGCGCCACGCAACTGACCGGCAGGGTCTCCTTGTCGGCCGGGCGCCAGGTCAGGCTGTAGATCAGTGCCGCCAACAGGCCTGCAATCAGTAGCAGGCTCAACACGGTGATGCGCAATAAACGGGTCATCGGCTCGGCTTATGTGCGTTTCAGAAGAGGCACGGAGCATATCACCGCGCGTCGGCGTCGCCACCGATCAACATGAATAAACGGAACAGCACCACACTGGTAAACAGTTGCAGGAAGCTGTGGGCGCTGTCCATCAACAGCCCCAGCAGCGGCGCGGGTTCGGGATACGCCGCCACACTGGCGCCCTTGAGCAGCCACAGCGGCGTCATCACGCACAGCAGGCACACCAGGATGCGCCAGAAATGCCCACGGGTCAGGCGCAGGCTTTCCTTCATCGCTTCGAGCGCCGACATGCCGCGCAATACCAGCAAGTACTCGGCAAACGCCAGCACCACCATCAGCCACAGGCCCGGCAGGAAGTACAGCGACAGCCCGAGCAGAATCAGCAAGGTGCTCATGGCGGTCAACAGGGCGAAGCGCGGCCACATGGCCAGGGCCAGGGCCCACACATCCCGGGTACGTGGCGATTCACCGCGGGTGCGGGCGTCGAGGAACAGGATCAGAGCGCCGGTGTACAACGGATACACCAGTAACCCCACCACCACGCTGTAACCGCTGAAGGCCTCCGGGCCCAGCATGTGGTCGAGCACCTGTTGCAACAGGGCTTCGAGGATCACCAGCGGCAGGCACAACTGGACGATGGCGCCCAGGTTGCGCAGGGTAAAGCGGAAGGAGTCGCGCAGCACGTCTAACGGATTCATCAGAGTCATCACAGGCCGAAAAGCAGGGACACACTTTAACCGATAGCCGGCCTGGGCAAGCAAACGTAAACCTTGAGTAAAGACCATTGAAACAATTGGTAACAGCCCCATAACTAGGACGTACCTTGCCTGATGTCAGGCGGGACCCTGATTTTTACCGGCAATCTAACGAGGTCGCCATGAACAGCGAAGAACAAACCCTGATCGATGGACTGTTTTCACGGTTGCAGCAAGCCGAGACGGACTCAGCCCCCCGCGACGCCCAGGCCGAAGCGCGGATCAAGGAACACATGACTCGCCAACCGGCCGCCGGCTACTACATGACCCAGTCGCTCCTGGTGCAGGAACACGCGCTGCAAAGCCTGGATGCGCAGAACAAGCAGCAGGCCCAGCAGATCCAGCAACTGCAGGAAGAATTGCAGCGCGCCAAATCCGCGCAACCGGCCCCGGCCAGCGGCGGTGGTGGTGGCTTCCTGTCGAGCATCTTTGGCGGCGGTTCGCGCGAGGCGCAGCCTGCGCCGGGTAATTCGGGCGGCGGTTGGCGTGAACCGGCGCGGCCATCGTTCAACGCGCCGGCGCCGCAGCAGAATTATCAACAGCCGCCACAACCGGCCGCCGCCGCACCAGCCGGCAGCGGGTTCCTCGGTGGGGCCATGAAGACCGCGGCCGGCGTGGCCGGTGGTGTATTGCTCGCTGAGGGCATCAGCAGCCTGTTTCATCACAACCAGCAGCCGCAGGTGGTGGAAGAGATCATCGAACAACCGGCGCCGGCCAGTGATCAAGGTGGCTGGGGCAACGATGACCAGAAGTTCGCCGGGAATGACAGCTGGGGCAGCAACAACGCGGACAGCGTCGCCGATAGCGATTATGTCGACGATTCCTCCGCCTTTGGCGACGACGATTCCTTCGTCTGACCCACCAGGGCCGGGGCGCCAACGCGCTCCGGTCTGATTTTTTCCCGGAAACACTCCCTTGGCTGGCATACTGGCAACCTTTCCGGGCGCTGGCGCCTGGCGGTCATTGAGGAAGTGCGGTGAAGAAAATTGCAGTGTTCGCCGATGTGCAAAACCTCTATTACACCGTCCGCCAGGCCTACGGCTGCCACTTCAACTACGCTGCGCTGTGGGCTGATATCAGCGCCCATGGGCAGATCGTCGAGGCGTACGCCTACGCCATCGACCGTGGCGACAGCAAACAGCAGCAGTTCCAGCAGATCCTGCGCAACCTGGGCTTTACGGTAAAACTCAAGCCTTACATCCAGCGCAGCGACGGTTCGGCCAAGGGCGACTGGGACGTGGGCATCACCCTCGACATCATGGACGCCGCCGACCATGTCGACGAAGTGGTGCTGGCCTCCGGCGACGGGGATTTCGACATGCTGCTCGAGCGCATCATCCACAAGCATGGCGTGCAAGCGGTGGCCTACGGCGTGCCAGGGCTGACGGCCAACTCGCTGATACGCGCCGCCAGCCGCTACGTACCGATCGAAGGCGCGTTGCTGCTCAAATAAGCGCGGCGGCTCAATACATTGTTGAACGGAGTTGGAACAGGTTTGGAACGTATAGCGGTCATCGACTTTGAAACCACCGGCATCACCCCAAGCAGCCACTGCCGGGCCACGGAAATTGGTGTGGTCATCCTTGAGCGCGGGCACATTGTCGACCGCTACCAGAGCCTGATGAATGCCGGCGTACGCGTGCCCGGTTTCATCGAACAACTCACCGGCATCAGCAACGCCATGCTGCGCAACGCGCCACCGGCCGAGCGGGTGATGAATGAGGTCAATGAGTTCGTCGGCACCACGCCGCTGATGGCGCACAACGCCGCGTTCGACCAGAAGTTCTGGGACTTTGAACTGGGCCTGATCCGCCGCACCCGCCTGCAGAAATTCGCCTGCTCCTTGCTGCTGGCCCGCCGCCTCATGCCGGCGGCGCCCAATCACAAGCTCGGCACCCTCAACAGCTACGCCCAATTGCCCCACACCGGCCAGGCTCACCGGGCGCTGGCGGATGCCGAGATGGCCGCCAACCTGACGGCGCACCTGGCGCGGGAACTGCGCCAGACCCACGGCCTGCGCGAACTGTCCCACGACTTGCTGTGCACCTTGCAGAAAGTGCCGGCCGCGAAGATCAATGAGCACCTGAAGAAACATCGCGGGTTCTGAGGCCCGGTGCTGATCGTCCCCACGCTCCGCGTGGGAATGCATCTGGTGACGCTCCGCGTCACGACTTTAAGAGCGGACGCAGAGCGTCCAGGGCGGCATTCCCACGCAGAGCGTGGGAACGATCAAATGGGGGCGGGGGCAAGCCCCCTCCCACATTGGATTATGCGTCGCCTATCGAGGTTGCGTGCACTCCAACGCCTGATCCACCACCCCCTTCGCCATCTCCACCAAATGCATCACCGCCCGCTGCGGCGCCTTCACCACCTCACCCGACGCGTGGGCCGTCTCCACCGCGCAATGCAGCAAATCCGCCGCATGGGCCAGGGCGTCTTCGAAGCTCAGGTTGTCATTCAGGATAAAAATGGGTGCATCCGGGGCGGATGCCTTGAGGTAGTAGTCGATGGCACGACGGTGGAGCAGGGCGTCTTCGCTGAGGAAATCGGGTTTAGACTTGGGTGGATCGGGGGTGACTTTGACCATGGTGAAACTCCTTGCTGGAAGAAGTCGACACCGTTCGCTTGCACGCGAATTAGGGTGGCAACTGTGCGTAGGTGTGCAAGACCGGGGCAAGGATCCAAACCCAGCAGGCCCGAAGGCCTCCCACGCACAGCCGCCATAACAGGCATATCGGCTGTAGGTTTATTTATGATCTTGCTTACCGTCGGACTTGCACGTCCGGTCACCGAACATTCGATGACAGGGCGAGACTAGCCACCGAATCCGACGGAAACAAGGCCGTGGGATTCTCTCGGAAACGTCCCGCAAATGAAAGGGATCGGTCTTGCTGGCCACTGAAATGCACGTGTTTTGAGGCCACTTGGATGTGAGTGCTGAATGATCGGTAGGCCAAATCCGGCTGTGACCTAGGACCTTTCTGATTTTCCTCTTCACTCATGTAGGGCGTCCCCCCATAGCGAAAAGGTTATCCAGCTATTCGTCGATATCATCGGTTTTATCGACCGAAGCCAGGTGACGGAGCACACCGACTTCATCCATGACGACCATCAGGCAGACAGTCGATCTGATCGTTGAGCGCTCAACGCCGCGATGATGTCAGGGAATAAACGCCATCACCGAGGCCGGTGACCCCGAGCCACCTTCAAGCGCCAATATCCCGATGACCAGCGTTGCCCCAGTGACCGGTAGCCGGTCGAGCTGGGTCAGGCACTCCAGCACAATCCCGTTTTCGGCCAGTACCGCGTGATTGATGGCGAACGCGCTGCTTTGCCCATAATCCACGCCGTGGGTATCAATGCCCACGCCGGCAATCCGGCGATGCTCCAGCAAAAAGCCAATGGCGGCCTCGCCAATCCCTGGAAAGTGCGAGCCTTGCGCATCGTGGCCGAAAAAGGCGGTCGGGTCGTTCCAGAGGTGTTGCCACCCGGTGTACACCAGCACCACCGAACCCGCATCGATAGGGCCGTGTTGGTGTTCCCAGGCGTGGATATCCTGCGGGCTGACTTGGTAATCCGGATCGGCCGCGGCTTTACCGCGCACATTGATCACCACCGCCGGCCGCACCAGCGCTTCTGCCGAGTAACCCTCAATCCCCATCCCATCGGCATAAAAGCTGTTCGGCGCATTCATATGGGTGGCGCTGTGTTCGCCCATGCTGAAGCGGCGCAGGTAATAGCCGTCCCGCTCCAATGACGCAACGTCTTCGAACGCCACTGGCGGGTCGCCCGGCCACAGCGGGATGCTCGGGTTGATTGGATGGCTGAGACTGATGACCCGCTCAAATTGCAGTTGTTTAACCGCCATGTTTGCCATTCCCTTCCAATTGCCCCAGCGGCACCCGCCGCTCTATGGCGCTGGACAAAATAATCGACGTCTTGCTGAACCCGAACTTCGCCACTCGATTAATCAGGTCTTCCAGCTCCGGCATGGTGCCCACTGCTGCTTGCATGATCACGCACGGATCACCGGTGACCCGATGGCATTCGGTCAGCTCGGGAATTTGCGCCAGGGCGTCGTAGACCTTCTGGCTGCCGTGGTTGGTCAGCCGCAATTCAATCACGCATTGAATCGGCAGGCCGACTTTGGACAAGTCGACCTTGGCCTGGTAACCGGTAATCACCCCGCTGGCCTCCAGCTTGGCCACGCGCTCGGCCACGGCGGGGGCGGAGAGGTTCACCGTGCGGGCCAGTTGGGCGTAGGAAGCGCGGCCGTCTTCGAGCAGGGCGCTGAGGAGCATGCGGTCATATTTGTCCATGATAAGGCTCCGGTTGCGCGTGGCTTTCGAAAGCATGGGTTATAGCCTTCATAACCATGCTTTGAAAAGTGTATGGGCGCTTTAAACAGGTTTTGTAACTTATGTTTATGCGCCTTCGTTTCTAGAATAAGCCTCCCAACTCCTGCCATAGAGCCGCCCCATGCCTGGCCCACGTCGTTTTCCCTTACCGTTGATCGCCGCCTTTTTTGCGTTGTATGTGATCTGGGGTTCCACTTACCTGGTGATTCGCATCGGCGTGGAGTATTGGCCACCGCTGCTGCTGGCGGGGATTCGGTTTTGCACCGCGGGCGCGTTGATGTACGCCTATCTGCGGTGGCGCGGGGTGCCGGCGCCGACGTGGCCGCAGTGGAAGGCGGCCGGGATGATCGGCATTTTGCTGCTCACCGTAGGCAATGGCGGCGTCAGCGTGGCGGAACATATGGGCGTGTCGTCCGGTGTAGCCGCATTGGCGGTGGCGACCGTGCCGCTGTTCACCCTGCTGTGTGGTTTTTTCTGGGGCGCGCGTAATACGCGGCTGGAATGGGCCGGGGTGATTCTGGGGATCATCGGCATTGCGATGCTCAACATGGGCAGCACCCTGCAATCGAGCCCACTGGGGGCGGTGTTGCTGTTGATGGCGGCGGCTTCCTGGGCCTTCGGCTCGGTGTGGAGTCGCCACTTGCCGCTGCCCCAGGGCGCCATGGCCAGTGCCGCGGAAATGCTGGTGGCCGGCGTGGCGCTGCTGATCGTCAGCACACTGTCCGGCGAGCACCTGCAGGCCATGCCGCCGCTGGAAGGCTGGCTGGCCCTGGCCTACTTGACGGTGTTTGGTTCGATCATCGCGTTCAACGCCTACATGTACCTGCTCAAGCACGTGCGCCCGGCGGCGGCGACCAGCTATGCCTATGTGAACCCGGCGGTGGCGGTGTTGCTGGGGATTGTGTTCGTCGGCGAGAGCATCGGTGTGGAAGAGGCCCTGGCAATGCTGGTGATCATCAGCGCCGTGCTGTTGATCAGCCTGCCCCAATGGCGCAAGCCGAAACCGGAAATAAGGTAAACTGCCGCGCATTACGCCCTTGCGCTGAATTTTTCCTACGGTAAACACATGACTTTCGCCACCCTTGGCCTGATCGAACCCTTGCTGCGCGCCCTTGAGACGCTTGGCTACCAGACCCCGACGCCGGTGCAGGCGCAAGCCATTCCGGCGGTGCTGGCCGGTCGCGACCTGATGGCCGCCGCCCAGACCGGCACCGGCAAGACCGCCGGCTTTGCCTTGCCGCTGCTGCAACTGCTGACGATGGAAGGGCCGAAAGTCGCCGCCAACTCGGCGCGTGCGCTGATCCTGTGCCCCACTCGCGAGCTGGCCGAGCAGGTTCACGCCAGCGTCGCCGAATACGCCCAGCACCTGCCGCTGACCACGTATGCGGTGTACGGCGGCGTGAGCATCAACCCGCAGATGATGAAGCTGCGCAAGGGTGTCGACATCCTGGTCGCCACCCCTGGCCGCCTGATCGACCTGTTCCGCCAGAACGCGCTGAAACTCAATCAGCTGCAAACCCTGGTGCTGGATGAAGCCGACCGCATGCTCGACCTGGGCTTCTCCGAAGAACTGGCGAACATCTACCGCATGCTGCCGAAGAAACGCCAGACCCTGCTGTTCTCCGCCACGTTCTCCGATGACATCCGCCTGCTCGCCGGGCAGATGCTCAATGACCCGCTGAGTATCGAAGTCAGCCCGCGCAACGTCGCCGCCAACACCGTGCAGCAGTGGGTGGTGCCGGTGGATAAAAAGCGCAAGCCGGAACTGTTCGTGCACCTGATGCGCAAGGGCCGCTGGAAGCAGGTGCTGGTATTCGCCAAGACGCGTAACGGCGTGGACGCGCTGGTGGACAAGTTGCAGGGCCTGGGCATCAATGCCGACGGCATCCATGGCGACAAACCCCAGGCGACCCGCCAACGTGCACTGGACCGCTTCAAGGCCAGCGAAGTGCAGATCCTGGTGGCCACCGACGTGGCGGCCCGTGGCCTGGATATCGAAGACCTGCCGCTGGTGGTCAACTTCGACTTGCCGATCGTCGCCGAAGACTACATCCACCGTATCGGCCGTACCGGCCGTGCGGGCAACACCGGCGAGGCGATTTCGCTGGTGTGTGCCGATGAAGTGAACATGCTCTCGGCGATCGAGATGCTTACGCGCCAGACCCTGACCCGCAAGATGGAGCCGGATTTCGTACCCGAGCACCGCGTGCCGGATACCGATGCCAGTGGGCAGGTGGTGAAGAAGCCGAAAAAGCCGAAGAAGCCCAAGACATCGGGCGGCGGCGGTAAGCGCAATTTGGGTAAATGGGTGGACAGTGGTGACGTGGCGCCGGTCGAACCGTCGATCAAGCCGGTGCGCAAGGTGCCGGTGTTTAATACCGGGCCGCGTAAGAAGAAGTGATTTTGCGGTGGGGCTGATGGCCTCATCGGGGGCAAGCCCCCTCCCACATGTTTGAATTGTGAATACCGTCAAGTGTGGGAGGGGGCTTGCCCCCGATGGCGGCCTTGAATCCGCCAAACCTCTCAGCGCCTAAGCCATTCCAACAGCCCAAGCCCAGCCGCCCTGCCACTGGCAAAACACCCCGTCAGCAGATACCCCCCGGTCGGCGCCTCCCAATCCAGCATCTCCCCGGCACAAAACACCCCAGGCAATTGCTTGAGCATCAGCCGCTCATCCAGCGCTTCAAACGGCACACCCCCTGCGGTGCTGATGGCTTCGTCGATGGGCCGCGTCTTGACCAATGTCAGCGGCAACGCCTTGATCTCTACCGCCAACTGCGCCGGATCATTGAAATGTTCAGCCGGCGCCAGCTCGCGCAACAGCGCCGCCTTGACCCCATCCAATCCCAACTGACTGTGCAAATGCTTGCTCATCGAGCGCGAACCACGCGGCTTTGCCAGCGCAGCCTGCACCTTGTCCAGCGGCTTGCTCGGCAGCAGATCGATATGCACAGTGGCGGCGCCGTCACGGTTGATCGCTTCTCGAATCGGCGCCGACAGCGCATAGATCAGGCTGCCTTCGATACCAGTGGCCGTCACCACGCATTCCCCCAGGCGGGGCTTATCGTCCCCCAGTCCAATGGCGACGTTTTTCAACGGCGCTCCGGCGAATTTGCTGACCATCAACTCGCTCCAGGCGGACACTTCGAACCCGCAGTTGCTCGGTTGCAGGCGCACGTAAGGCACGCCTTGGCCTTCCAGCAAATTCAGCCAGGCCCCATCGGAGCCCAGGCGGGACCAACTGCCGCCACCCAGGGCCAGCAGCACGGCATCGCTGTGGACAACTTTTTCGCCTTCGGGGCTGTGGATAAGCAGCTCACCCTCGGCATTCCAGCCCACCCAGCGATGTCGGGTGTGGATAACCACGCCTTGTTCGCGCAGGCGCTTGAGCCAGGCACGCAGCAGCGGCGCGGCTTTCATGTCCGTAGGAAACACGCGGCCGGAGGTGCCGACAAAGGTCTCGATGCCCAGGCCGTGAATCCATTCGCATAACGCCTCGGCCCCGAAGCTGCGCAGCAACGGTGCCATGTGCGGCGCGCGTTCGGCATAGCGCGCAAGGAACGCCGGGTAGGCTTCGGAATGGGTGATGTTCATGCCGCCCACGCCGGCCAGCAGGAACTTGCGTCCCACCGAAGGCATGCCGTCGTACAGCGCCACCCGCACGCCCGCCTGGCTCAAGACTTCGGCGGCCTTCAGCCCGGCAGGGCCGCCGCCGATAATGGAGACAGAGGGGGGAGAAGACTGAGGCATGGGCAAGACTACGGTGGTGTGAATAGGCCGAGCATTCTACCCGACGGCGGCACGGCTGCCTGATCAAAAAATGTACAGTTTCCTACACGCCATACGGCTACTTGCTTGCAGGCCGTTACGCTCAAGTTATCCACAGGTGGTTCCACAGGCATTGTGGGTAACGCCCACGCTTCAATGACAACCTGATGACGTCCACACCCGCTGCGCACTGTGATGCAGGATGCCGTGGCGGCGGGCCAGGGCAGGGCGGTCCTTGCTGTAGCCGCCACCGATCACGCCCATCACTGGAATATCGCGGCCCAGGCAGTGACGCATCACGCTTTCATCGCGCGCGGCAACGCCGGCATCTGTCAGCTTGAGGTAACCGAGGGCGTCGTCCTTGTGTACGTCCACACCCGCGTCGTACAGCACCAGGTCCGGCTGATAGAGCGGCAACAGGTAATTGAGCGCGTCATCGACCACCTTGAGATAGTCGTCGTCGCCCATGCCCATCGGCAACGGAATGTCCCAGTCGCTCTGGGCCTTGCGCGCCGGAAAGTTCTTTTCGCAGTGCAGCGATACGGTGATGGCGTCCGGCGTGTCATGCAGGATACGCGCGGTGCCGTCGCCCTGGTGCACGTCGCAATCGAAGATCAGCACCCGATTGACCCGGCCGCCGGCCAGCAGGTAATGGCTGATCACCGCCAGGTCATTGAAGATGCAAAAGCCCGCCGGATAATCGTAGTGGGCGTGATGGGTGCCGCCGGCGAGATGGCAGGCCAGGCCGTGTTCCAGCGCCTGCTCCGCCGCCAGGATCGAGCCGCCCACCGCGCGTACGGTGCGGCGCGCCAGGGCCTCGCTCCACGGCAGGCCGAGGCGCCGTTGGTCCTCGCGAGACAACTCGCCGCTCATATAGCGTTCGATATACCCGGTGTCATGGGCCAGGCCCAGAATCTGCGCCGGGCACAGTTGCGGGCGCAGCAACTGGCTGTCCTCGGTCAGGCCGCTGTCCACCAGGTGGTCGCGCAACAGGCGAAATTTGTCCATGGGGAACCGGTGGTCCGCCGGGAACTCGGGGCTGTAGTCATCGTGGTAGATCAATGGCAAAGGCATGGGATTTTCTGACGGGAATCTGCGTCGGATCTTACCAGCGCTGTACACTCACGCACATGGCAAGGGAGGGGGAACCATGGAGCCGATACTGGAATTGGAAAGTGCACGCCTGGTCATGCGCCCATGGCGTGACAGTGACCTGCAGGCGTTCGCGCAGATGTGCAACGACCCGCAGGTGATGCGCTATTTCCCGGCCAGGTTGAGCCACCTGGAAAGCGCCGCACTGATTGGGCGGATTCGCGGCCATTTTGCCGAATATGGTTTTGGCTTCTGGGCTTTGCAGCGCAAGGACACCGGCGAATTCATCGGCCTGACCGGGCTGCAGAACGTCAGTTTTGAAGCGGGCTTCACCCCGGCGGTGGAAATCGGCTGGCGCCTGGCCCGCGAACATTGGGGCCTGGGTTACGCCAGCGAGGCGGCATGGACCGCATTGCGTTGTGGTTTTGATCGCCTGAGCCTGGATGAAATCGTCGCCTTCACCACCGAAGCCAATTTGCCTTCACAAAAAGTCATGCAGGCCATCGGTATGCATTACGATCCGCAGGCAGATTTTCAACACCCCAAAGTCGCAGCCGATGACCCGCTGCGCCCACATGTTTTGTACCGCATCACCCGCGCCCAATGGTTGGACACGCTGCACGGGTAGGCGCGAGCTTGCTCGCGAAGAACGCAAGTGCGCCGTGGAGTATCAGGAACCCCGCGTCACCATTGACGACCTTCGCGAGCAAGCTCGCTCCTACAGGTGAAGGTAGATGCTGTTTTGCTCTGAGGAGAGTGTGAATGAGCCAAGTATTGGAAGATCTGGTGGACTTGCTGACCCTGGAGCCGATCGAGGAAAACCTCTTTCGCGGCCGCAGCCAGGACCTGGGTTTTCGCCAACTGTTCGGTGGCCAAGTGCTCGGCCAGTCGCTGTCGGCGGCCAGCCAGACGGTAGAAGAAGCGCGTCACGTCCATTCCCTGCACGGGTATTTCCTGCGCCCGGGAGATGCGGCATTGCCGGTGGTGTATTCGGTGGACCGCGTGCGCGATGGCGGCAGTTTCAGTACGCGCCGCGTCACCGCGATTCAGAAGGGCCATCCGATTTTCACCTGCACGACCTCGTTCCAGTACGACGAAGAAGGCTTCGAGCACCAGACCACCATGCCCGTGGTGGTCGGCCCGGAGAACCTGCCCTCGGAGCTGGAACTGACTCAGCAGCGCGCCCACCTGATCCCCGAGCACATGCGTGACAAGCTGCTGTGCCCCAAGCCTATCGAAGTGCGCCCGGTCACCGAAAAAGACCCGTTCAACCCGCAGCCGTCCGATCCGGTCAAGTACGTGTGGTTTCGCGCCGATGGCGCCCTGGCCGATGCGCCGGCATTGCATAAATACCTGCTGGCCTACGCTTCGGACTTCGGCTTGTTGACCACCTCGCTGCTGCCCCATGGCAAGACCGTGTGGCAGAAAGACATGCAGGTCGCCAGCCTCGACCACGCGCTGTGGTTTCACGCCGACCTGCGCGCTGATGACTGGTTGCTGTACGCCATGGACAGCCCCTGGGCCGGTAATTCCCGTGGGTTTTCCCGCGGCAGCGTGTACAACCGCGCCGGGCAACTGGTGGCCTCGGTGACCCAGGAAGGCTTGATTCGCCATCGCAAGGACTGGGCATGAGCCTGGCCGACGTCCGGCATTGGGTGTTCGACATGGATGGCACCCTCACGGTGGCGGTGCATGATTTCGCGGCCATCCGGGTGGCCCTGGAGATTCCCGCCGAAGAGGACATCCTTACTCACCTTGCCGCATTGCCGGCGGATATCGCGGCGGCCAAACATGCCTGGCTGCTGGAGCACGAGCGCGAGCTGGCGCTGGGCTCGGTGGCGGCGCAAGGTGCGGTTGAACTGGTGCGCGAGCTGGCCGCACGCGGTTATCGCCTGGGGATTCTGACGCGCAATGCCCAGGAGCTGGCGCATATCACCCTGGAGGCGATCGGCCTGGCGGACTGCTTTGCCATTGAGGATGTGCTGGGGCGTGAGGACGCGCCGCCCAAGCCTGACCCGGGTGGCTTGTTGAAACTGGCGGCGGCCTGGAGCGTGGCCCCCGGCGAGATGGTGATGGTGGGGGATTATCGTTTTGACCTGGACTGTGGCCGGGCAGCGGGCACCAGGACCGTGTTGGTAAACCTGCCGGAGAACCCGTGGCCTGAGTTGGCGGATTGGCATGCCGAAGACTGTGCGGCGCTGCGCCAGATGATCCAGCCCAGGCAATAGCGATCAACTGTGGGAGGGGGCTTGCCCCCGATAGCGGTGTGTCAGCTAAACAGGTGCTGGCTGACCCACCGCCATCGGGGGCAAGCCCCCTCCCATATGTTTGATCCGGTTTCTTCAGTTATTGTGGGAACAACACTTTCTGTCCCCGTCGTTATTGCGCCAGATGATCCAGTCCAGGCAATAGCGATCAACTGTGGGAGGGGGCTTGCCCCCGATGGCGGTCTGTCAGCTAAACAGGTGCTGGCTGGCCCACCGCCATCGGGGGCAAGCCCCCTCCCACATGTTGATCCGGTTTCTTCAGTGATTATTGTGGAAACAACACCTTTTGCCCCTGCGGCGAGGTAAACATCTTGTCCCCGTCATGCCCAACCCCTGGCACTTCCACCAGCCTGTGACCCAGCTGCGGATGTCGCTGCTTGAGGTAGTCAACATAGTTGTGCCCGCGAATCAGCCGATACGCGCCCTGGGTTTCGGCTTCGCAGCTTTTATCCAGCGCAGGATGGTTGGGGTCGGTGTCCTGCTGGCCCAGCAGGTAGGTGATGTCGCGCGACACGTAGACTTGCTCCAGTTGCTGGGCACCCTGGTGGCCGACGTAATTCGGCAGGTTTTGCATGCCATATTTCCAGTCGTTGAAACCTGGGCAACTGGCCGCGTCGAACGGCACCGGCCGCTGCGGGCTGAAGTAGGCGTAGGACGAGGGGTTGGCGACCACGTACCGCAGGCTGATGCCCTCGGTTTGCAGCAAGGGGTGATCATGGCCGGTGAGGGCGAAGCGTTGTACCACTTGGCCACCACCTGAATGCCCGGCGATGACGATTTCTTTCAGCGCCGGGAACAGCGTGCGGTTGCCCAGGTGCTTGATGATCTGGTCGAGGGCGGCGTAGGAACTGATATGGCCGGGGCCCGTCGAGGGGTCGCCGGCCATCCAGTCGTTACCCTTCCACTGCAATACCTGATCGCCCAGGTGGTTACGCTTCACATCCGACTGATTGAGAAACTGCGGCGCGATCACCAGCGTATTGCCGCCAACCCCGGCATGCTCGGCGGCGTCGATGCCGCTTTGCAGGTAGGTCTGCGCATTGCGCAGGCGGCCATGCACGATGATCAGCGCACGCGTGACCTTGGGCAACGGCTGGCGCCAATCCTGGCTCAAGCCGAGGCTGAGGTCGCCGGCTTCCAGATGAAAACGATCGGGGCTGACCACCTTGACGCCGTGTTCGGCCGCGAGGGTGCAACAGGACACCAACACACCCAGCAGCAACCCCAATCGTTTATTCATTTAGAGACTCTTGGCATTAAAGGTATCGCACTGGGCAATCTGCCCCTGGGCGAAGCCGGTCTTGAACCAGCGTACGCGCTGGGCCGAAGTACCGTGGGTAAACGAGTCCGGCATCACGCGCCCCTGACCCTGTTGCTGCAGGCGGTCATCGCCGATGGCATTGGCGGCGTTCAGGGCTTCTTCGATATCGCCGGGCTCCAGCCAGTTCAGGCGTTTTTGTGCGCGGTTGGCCCACACGCCGGCAAAGCAGTCGGCCTGCAGTTCCTGGCGTACCAGCAGGCCACCGTCGCCTTGCATGGGGCGACCTTGCTCGCGCGCGGCCTGGATCTTGGACGAGATACCGAGCAGCGTTTGTACGTGATGCCCGACTTCGTGGGCGATCACATACGCCTGGGCGAAATCGCCGGCGGCCTGGAAGCGTTGCGACATTTCCCGGAAGAAATCCAGGTCCAGGTACACCTGCTGATCCGCCGGGCAATAGAACGGGCCGCTGGCAGAGGTGGCGCCACCGCAGGCGGAGTTCACGCGGCCACGGAACAGGATCAGTTTCGGGTTCTTGTAGGCCAGGCCGTTTTCCTGGAAGACCTGGCCCCAGGTGTCTTCGGTATCGCCCAGCACGGCGCGCACGAAGTCGGCCTGCTCATCGTTGGCCGGCGGCGCCTGGCGCGACTGTGGCTGCGTGCTGACCGACGGCGCCTGCTCCATCTGGCCGGTCAACTGGCCGAGGATCTGCATTGGGTCCTGGCCGGTGAGCCAGCCGATGCCGACGATCAGTACGATAGCGGTCAGGCTCAGGCCCTTGCCGCCACCGAAGCGCATACCACCGCCACCGCCGCCGCTGTCATCGCGGGCATCGACCACGTTGTCGCTGCGTCGGCCTTTTTTCCATAGCATGGGGCAATCCTCTTGTTAACGGTCCGGCAAAAATATGGAGGGAGTATGGTCGTAGTTAGCGGCAATAGCCTTCGCCGGCAGCCACAATCAGGCAGTCTTTTTTATCTGCCAGCCACTTCAGGCCCGTGGCGGCACCGTCCCCGGCGCGCAGCACCTGGGGGCCGTCGGGGCGAGTGAAGGCGATGCCTTCGTCGGTTGCCTGGCCCTTGAACGTGCCGGAAGCATCAGCATCCAGGCCATATTGCATGGTCAGGATGTAGTGGCCACGGCCGATGCTGTCATCCTTGGCGATGTTCAGGTTCAAGCCTTCGACGCCGATCCACTTGCCCACCCATTTATCGGTTGGCGGGGTCTCGGGCACCAGGGTTGCTTGCACGGAGGCGGGTGCAGGCTTTGGCGCTTCCTTGGGGGCCTTGTCGCAGGCAGAGAGCAGGGCGAGGGCAGACAGCGCAAACAGGATTTTTTTCATATCGGCATGGCCTTGATTAAAAAGTGTGCAACGCCGGAGCGTGCGTGCAGCGTTGGACTCAAATCCACTGATTTAGTGCGCTGTTCGCCCGGTGTTTGGTTATGCTCTTGGGGCAGACACAGGCCCGGCTGCTAGATTACTAGGTTGAGTGCTATCGCGTTCCGCTCGCCACACAAGAGAAATCAATGACTGTCAGTACCCCGCTTTCCGGCGTCAACCATCCCTTCAAAGGCATCCTGCTGATTGTGCTGGCGACGTTTCTGTTCTCCAGCCACGACGCCTTGTCCAAATACCTGGCCGGGTTCTACCCGATCGTGATGGTGGTGTGGGCGCGTTACATGGTGCACACCTTGTTGATGGCGGGGATTTTCCTGCCCCAATCGGGCCTGCGCGTGCTGCGCAGCAAACGCCCGGGCATGCAGGTGGTACGGGCGTTGTGCCTGTTGGGCACCAGCCTGTTCTTCACCACGGCGCTGCATTACATCCCGTTGGCCGAAGCCACGGCGGTGAACTTCCTCGCGCCAATCCTGGTGACGGCGCTATCGGTGCCCTTGCTCGGCGAGCACGTCACACGTGGCCAATGGCTGGCGGTGATCTGCGGGTTTGTCGGCGTGGTGATCATCATCCATCCGGGCGGTGAGTTGTTCACACCGGCGGTGCTGTTGCCGCTGTGCTCGGCGCTGTTCTTCTGTTTCTACCAATTGCTCACGCGCATTCTCAGCCAATACGACAGCCCCACCACCAGCAATTTTTTCGCCGGCCTGTGCAACACCTTGGTGATGAGTGCGATGGTGCCGTTCTTCTGGCAGATACCCACCCTGTGGCATGGCGTGATGATGCTGGCGCTGGGCACCTGCGGGATGACCGCGCATTTGATGCTCACCCAGGCGTTCCGCTTCGCGGCGCCGGCCTTGCTGGCGCCGTTCGGCTATTGCCAGATCGTGTTTGCGGGTTTGTTGGGCTGGCTGGTGTTCAGCCATACCCCCGACATGACCACCGTGGTCGGTATCGGGGTGATCTGCATGAGCGGGTTGGCCGCTGCCTGGCAGCAGCGGCGACGTTGATTACAGGTCGACCTTCGGAATCTTGCGCGGCGCCATGAAGTACATCCAGGTCAGCGCAATGAAATACATCGCCGGGATCAGGGTGAACAACACGGTGTAGTTGTTGTTGGTCACGGTGAGGATGTGGCCGACGATCTGGGTCATGAACATGCCGCCGATGGCCGCGCACATGCCGCCGAAACCGAACACCGTGCTCATCATGTGCTTGGGCGTGTAGTCCATCACCAGGCTCCAGATGTTGGCGGTCCAGGCCTGGTGCGCGCCGATGGCCAGGGAGATGGCGAACACCGCGACCCACAACTGGCTGGAGCCGGCCGCCATGATCACGCCGACGATGCAGCAGGCGAACAACAGCATCGACAGCAGCCGCGCCTTGATCGAGTTCATCCCGCGCCCGATCAGGAACGAGGACAGGATGCCGCCGCCCACACTGCCGAAGTCGGCGGTGAGGTAGATGATGATCAGCGGAATGCCCATCTGCGTCACGTTGATGCCCAGGTTGTATTGCTGGTTCAGGAACGGCGGCAGCCAATACAGGTAGAACCAGAACACCGGCGCGGTCAGTGCGTAGGCGATGGCAAAGGCCCAGGTGCCGCGCATGCGCAGGATGCGGCTGAACGGTACGCCAGGTTGTTCCGGCTCGGCGTGCTGTTGCACGTAGTCCAATTCGGATTGTTTGACGGTCGGGTGCTCTTCCGGGTTGTAATACTTCAGCCCCCAGAACACCAGCCAGATCAAGCCCAGCGAAGCCATGCACAGGAACGCCGCCTGCCAGCCCCACACGTGCAGGATCAACGGCAGCAGCATGGGCGTCATCATGGCGCCGACGTTGGTACCGGCGTTGAAAATGCCCGTCGCCACTGCGCGCTCACCGGCGGGGAACCAAAGGCGCGTGGTTTTCACACAGGCAGGGTAGTTGGCCGCTTCGGTCAGCCCGAGGATAAACCGGCAGACCATGAACCCGACGGCCGAGGTCGCCAGGCCGTGGGCACCAGTGGCCAGGCTCCACAGCAGCACGGCGCAGAAAAACACGCGCTTGACGCCCACCCGGTCGATCAACCGGCCCTGCAGCACAAAGCCGATGGCGTAGCCGACCTGAAACCAGAAGTTGATGTTGGCGTAGTCCATCGCCGTCCAGCTCATTTCCTTGGCCAGAATCGGTTGCATCACGCCCAGGGCGGCGCGGTCGATGTAGTTGAGGGTGGTGGCGAAGAACACCAGGGCCAACATGCCCCAGCGGGTTTTACCCACGGCCAGGGCGCCGCGGATCTTGTCGCCGATGCCGGCGTGCGGGGTGCCGGGGCGCGTGGCCAGGGCGGGATTTTGCAGAGGCATGAGGTCGTACCCGTTTTTGAAATTTTTATGGTGAGATCTGGGTCTTAGTGCAAGGTCGATGGTGCGCAGTGGTTAAAAAGTCGTCAATTCGCCAAAGGGGCATAGTGTTCGATAATCGCACCAAAAACTAACCGGTTCGTACATTTTAATTGCCGCGTGTAGGCTGGGGGCGAATAATTTGCCATAAACAACAATTGCCGGGAGTGACCCATGCAACGTTCCATCGCTACCGTGTCGTTGAGCGGCACCCTGCCGGAAAAGCTCGAAGCCATTGCCGCCGCCGGGTTTGATGGCGTTGAGATTTTCGAGAACGACCTATTGTATTACGACGGCAGCCCGCGCGAAGTTAGACAGATGTGCGCTGACCTCGGTATTGCCATCACCCTGTTCCAGCCGTTCCGCGACTTTGAAGGCTGCCGCCGTGACCGCCTGGCCCGTAACCTGGAACGCGCCGAGCGCAAGTTCGACCTGATGCAGGAGCTGGGCACCGACCTGGTGTTGGTGTGCAGTAACGCCTCGGCCGATTGCGTGGGCGATGAACGCATCCTGCTCGACGACCTCAGCCTGCTGGCCGAACACGCGGGCCGCCGTGGCTTGAGAATCGGCTACGAAGCGCTGGCCTGGGGCAAGCATGTGAACACCTGGCAACAGGTGTGGAACCTGGTGCGCCAGGTGAATCACCCAAACCTGGGCGTGCTGCTCGACAGTTTCCACACCTTGTCCCTCAAGGGCGATCCGAGTGCCATCGCCGAGATCCCCGGCGACAAAATTTTCTTCGTACAAATGGCCGACGCGCCGATCCTGGCCATGGATGTGCTCGAGTGGAGCCGGCATTTCCGCTGCTTCCCCGGCCAGGGCGAATTCGATCTGGCAGGTTTTCTTGCGCCGATCATCCAGAGTGGCTACACCGGGCCGTTGTCCCTGGAGATTTTCAACGACGGCTTTCGCGCTGCACCGACGCGGGCCAACGCGGCGGACGGCTTGCGCTCATTGCTGTACCTGGAAGAAAAAACCCGTCAGCGCCTGGCAGCACAACAACCTGCCGCGCCCGTGGATATCCTGTTTGAGACGCCGGCAGCCAGCGAATACGACGGCATCGAATTCCTTGAATTTGCCGTGGATGAAAGCCTTGGCGCCAAACTCACGCACTGGTTGGAGCGCCTGGGCTTCGCCAAGGCCGGCCAGCATCGCTCCAAGAATGTGAGTCTGTTGCGCCAGGGCGATATCAACCTGATCCTCAATTGCGAGCCCTATTCCTTTGCCCACAACTTTTTCGAGGCCCATGGGCCGTCGTTGTGTGCGATGGCGATGCGGGTCAAAGACAGTGCCAAGGCATTGGAGCGAGCGGTGGCCTACAAGGGCCAGCCCTATCGCGGACTGGTGGGGCCCAACGAACTGGAACTGGCCGCCGTGCGTGCGCCGGATGGCAGCCTGATCTACCTGGTGGACAAAAGCGAAGGCGGGCTCTACGACACCGATTTCAACCTGCAGCCTGCGACTGCCGCCAGCGGTGGCTTGCTGCGCATCGACCACATGGCCATGGCCCTGCCGGCCGACAGCCTTGACAGCTGGGTGCTGTTCTACAAGAGCCTGCTGGATTTTGAAGCTGACGACGAAGTGGTGCTGCCCGACCCCTACGGCCTGGTCAAAAGCCGCGCATTGCGCAGCCGCTGCAGTTCGATCCGCCTGCCGCTGAATATTTCCGAGAACCGCAATACTGCCATTTCCCACGCGCTATCGAGCTATCGCGGCTCGGGCGTGCACCACATTGCCTTCGATTGCGCGGATATTTTCGCCGAAGTGCGCCGGGCCAAGGAGGCCGGGGTGCCGTTGTTGGACATCCCGCTCAATTACTACGACGACCTGGCCGCGCGCTTTGATTTCGACGATGAGTTTCTCAGCGAACTGGCGTACTACAACGTGCTGTACGACCGTGACGCCCAGGGCGGTGAGCTGTTTCACGTCTACACCGAAGCCTTCGAGGGCCGGTTTTTCTTTGAGATCATCCAGCGCAAGAACGGCTATGCCGGCTATGGCGCGGCCAACGTTGCCGTGCGTCTGGCGGCAATGGCCAAGTCGCGCAGCGGTGCGGTGCGCCAGGCACGTTTATAACGGCGGTTGGGGTGCTTCCTTCGTGGAGCGCCTCGGCCCATAATCGGGCCTGCATAAAAACGCCGTGAGCGCACCATGACCCTGACTCCCGACCTCTCTGCCGTGTCAGATGCACCGCGCAAGAGTCGCAAGAACAATCCGGAAAAGACCCGCGAGAATATTCTCCAGGAAGCCGTTGTCGAGTTTGTTCAGCAAGGCCTGTCCGGCGCCCGTGTGGACGCCATTGCCGAGCGCACCCACACCTCCAAGCGCATGATCTATTACTACTTCGGCAGCAAGGAGCAGCTCTACGTCGAGGTGTTGGAGAAGCTCTATGGCGATATCCGCAACACCGAAACCCGCATGAACCTCACGGCCCTGGAACCGCGCGAAGCGATTCGCCGGCTGGTGGAGTTCACCTTCGACCACCATGACCAGAACGTGGATTTCGTGCGCATCGTCAGCATCGAAAATATCCACAACGCCGAGTATGTGAAACGCACCAGTACGATCAAGGACATGAACAGCAAAATCCTCGAGAGTCTCGGTGAGACCTTGCGTCGCGGCGCTGAGATGGGACTGTTTCGTGAAGGGTTGGAGCCGCTGGACGTCCACCTGTTGATCAACTCATTCAGTTTTTACCGCGTATCCAACCGCCATACGTTCAGTGAGATTTTTCAGATCGAACTGTCGGATGAGGCGATCAAGCAGCGGCATCGCGCCATGATCTGCGAATCGGTGTTGCGCTACCTTCAAGCTTGAATTCACCGAGTGACCAGTGTGGGAGGGGGCTTGCCCCCGATTGCGGTGTATCAGTCAACACATGCCTGACTGACAGACCGCAATCGGGGGCAAGCCCCCTCCCACATTTTTACACCGGTTTCTACAGTGAGGCGTTCATGCTCTGGAAGTGCGCCAGCATCCGGTCTGCATCCGCCGTCAGGCCGCAGAACAGCTCAAACGCCTTCACCGCCTGAAACACCGCCATATTGCCGCCATCCAGGGTGCGGCAACCCAGGGCGCGGGCGTCACGCAGCAATTGGGTTTCCAACGGGAAATACACGATTTCCGCCACCCACAACCCGGCGTGTAGCCACTCGGCCGGCACGGGTGTGCCGGGCAGCTTGGCCATGCCCATCGGGGTGGTATTGACCAAACCCTGCGCCTCGGCCATGGCGTTGGCCAAGTGGCTGCCGACCTGGGCGCGCCCGTCGCCAAAAGTCCGGGCGAGGTTATCCACAAGCTCGCGCGCACGGGCGGTGTCCACGTCGAAAATGCTCAGTTGCTCCACGCCCTCGGCCAGCAGCGCGTGCGCTACTGCCGCGCCGGCACCGCCTGCGCCCATCTGCACCACGCGTTGGCGTGGCACGTCATTGAAGTTGCGTCGGAAACCTTCGGCGAAGCCCAGGCAATCGGTGTTATGGCCGATGCGCTTGCCGTCTTTGAACACCACCGTGTTAACCGCGCCGATGCCCCTGGCCTCGTCGGACAATTCATCCAGCAACGGCAGGATCGCCTGCTTGCACGGGTAGGTAATGTTCAGGCCGGTGAAGTGCATCTGTTCAGCGGCACGCAGCAGATCGGGCAGGGCACGGCTGTCCAGACGCTGCGCGTCCAGATCAATCAGGCGATACAAATAGCGCAAGCCCTGGGCGTCACCTTCCTGTTCATGCAGGGCGGGCGTGCGGGAGGCCTGGATGCCGGCGCCGATCAGGCCGGCGAGAACACGGGGTTTCATCACGCGCATCCTTTCAACGAGTGGCTGAAATGCTCCAGGGCCAAGTGGTAGCCATGGCTGCCAAACCCGGCCAATACCGCCTTGGCGATGGGCGAGACAAAGGAGTGATGGCGAAACGCTTCACGGGCATGCACGTTGGATAAATGCACCTCGATCACCGGGACTTCGCTGGCCACCAGCGCGTCGCGAATCGCCACCGAGGTGTGGGTCCAGGCCGCCGGATTGATCACGATCCCGGCGCAACGGGCACGGGCCGCGTGAATCCAGTCGAGCAATTCGCCTTCATGGTTGGTTTGACGAAACTCGATGCTCAGCCCGAGTTTTTCGGCGCTGCGGCCACACAGGGCGGCGATGTCAGCGAGGGTTTCGTGGCCGTAAGTGGCGGGCTCGCGGGTGCCGAGCAGGTTGAGATTGGGGCCGTTGAGCACCAGCACGATAGGCGGCATAGAGGGGTCTCCACAGTTTTTATTGGTTGTGGAGATAAAATGTACTGAATGGTTAATTTGGTCAAATGAAGTCACTGGTTCTGTTCGATTATCGAACTGTTAATCAGCAGGGCAACTTCTGGTGAAGTGTTACGCCGGATTGCGGAGTGAATACGATTTTCGGGTGCGGCCGGAGTATCCCCAGCCGTCGGCATGAGTGGTTACAACCCGGCATTCGCCGGTTTGTTCGTCGTTACTAATCTTTGAAGCAGCTTCGTGAGCATGAAGCCGGTTGTCGGGTGATACGGGAAAATTGTTACCTGACGGAAAAAAACCTAACGGATGGGTTACGATGAGAGTAGGTGCTTACAAGGGATATGTAATCTCGGTATTTCTCAGGGATGAGCATTGCCCGCCCCATGTACATGTCAGGGGCAAGGAATGGGATGCGCGTTTCCGTTTCAGTTTCGTGGACGGGGACGTTGAATTATGGGATGTGGAGCCTGAACGGAGGCAGCCACCCCTATCGGTTCTGAAGGAGATACGCGGGGCCATCATGCAACGGCATTACTTGGCGCGGGCACGCAGGATTTGGTGGGAAAAACTGCAGACGGTTTGCCTGGAGAATCATTCTTGGAATTGGGACGCTGGTGAGTTGGTTCCAGGGTTGGTCATTCGACAAGGCGTCTACGTCATCTCAAGCACCAGGCACGACGTCGTAGAGCAACGGACTATTTTGAATCTGGTAAGAGCGCCAGATTGTGTGGGGATTAATTTATGAAAATCATAAAAGCCAAAGTCACACCTTATGTACCTCTCACTGATGCCGACGTTGACAAGGCAATCGCCCGAGGACGCAGGTTGAAACGCCTGTACGCCAACGCCAGCAATGTGCGTTATGAAAACGACTGCCTCTCCATTGGCTTCAGCGATGGTAGCCGCGTCATGTTGCCGGCGGCTGGCCTGCCGGAGTTTGAAGGGTTTTCAGAGAAAGATTTCCAGCAGTTGGAAGTGACTTTCGGTGGCAAGGCGATTAGCTGTGAGGCCCAGGACCTGGATGTTTCGATCACCGGCTTGATCGCTACAAGCCAACCTCTGATGGACCTGGCTACCAGCCTGGTGGCATCGCGCAACGGCCGCAAAAGCAGCGCTGCCAAATCCGCCGCCGCTCGTGCCAATGGCAAGAAGGGTGGCCGGCCACGCAAGGAGGTACCGCAGACCTCAGATCCAACAGACACTTGAATAACCAAATAGGGGAGCTGTAGGAGCGAGCTCGCGAAAACTCATAGGCACCGCGTTTATCCAGGAAGCATGCGTTATCGTTGACGTTTTTCGCGCGCAAGCTCGCTCCTGCAAAAGCCTTAACTGGCGATACTCATACCCCGCAGATTACCGCCGGGTCAGCAACACACCCGATTCCATATGATGCGTCCACGGGAACTGGTCAAACATCGCGCATTGAGTAATGCGATGGGTGTCATGCAGTTGCGCAATGTTCGCCGCCAGGGTCTCCGGGTTGCAGGAGATATACAGGATGTTGTCGAAACGTCGGGTCAGTTCGCAGGTGTCCGGGTCCATGCCGGCGCGGGGCGGGTCGACGAATACGCTGCCGAATTCGTAGCTTTTCAGGTCGATGCCGTGCAGGCGGCGGAACGGTCGAACTTCATTCAGCGCCTCGGTAAGTTCTTCGGCGGAAAGGCGCACCAGGGTGACGTTATCCACGGCATTTTCATCGAGGTTGCTCAGGGCCGCATTGACCGACGTCTTGCTGATTTCGGTGGCCAGCACCTTGCGCACGCGGGTTGCCAGCGGCAGGGTGAAATTGCCGTTCCCGCAGTACAGCTCCAGCAAGTCGTCCGGGCGATCGCCCAGGGCGTCGTACGCCCAGTTGAGCATCTTGCGGTTCACCGTGCCGTTGGGCTGGGTGAAGGCGCCTTCGGGTTGGCGGTAGCTGAACGTGCGGCCGCCGACCTCGAGTTTTTCCACCACGTAGTCGCGGCCGATGACATCGCGCTTGCCCTTGGAGCGACCAATGATGCTCACGTCCAGCTCGGCCGCCAACTGGTTGGCGGCGGCGTGCCAGTGTTCGTCCAGCGGGCGGTGATAGCACAGGGTGATCATCGCGTCGCCGGCCAGGGTGGTCAGGAACTCCACCTGGAACAGCTTGTGGCTCAGGGCGGCGCTGGCTTGCCAGGCGGCCTTGAGCTGCGGCATCAATTGATTGATGCGCTGGCTGGCAATGGGAAATTCTTCAATGAGGATCGGCGTGCGCTTGTCGTCCTGGGCGAACATGGCGTAGTGGCGATCCCCGCCTTCGCGCCACAGGCGGAACTCGGCGCGCAGGCGGAAGTTCTGCAGCGGCGAGTCGAAGACCTGCGGTTCGGGCGCGTCGAAGGGTGCCAGCAGGTCACGCAGACGCGTGACCTTGTCTTGCAGTTGAGCGGTGTAGTGTGCGGCGTCGAAAGTCATGCGTTGAACCAGCCCAGCTTGATCACGAACAGGATCGACAGAATCACCAGTGCCGGGTTCAGCTCACGGTAGCGGCCCGAAAGCAGCTTGATGGCGGTCCAGGCGATGAAACCGAAGGCGATGCCGTTGGCGATGGAGTAAGTGAACGGCATCGCCAGGGCGGTGATCACCACCGGCGCTGCCACGGTAATGTCATCCCAGTCGATTTCGGCCAGGCCGGACGTCATCAACACCGCCACGAACAGCAGCGCCGGCGCGGTGGCGAAGGCCGGTACGCTGGCCGCCAGAGGCGAGAAGAACAGCGCCAGCAGGAACAGGATCGCGACCACGATGGCGGTCAAGCCGGTACGGCCACCGGCGCTCACGCCGGCGGCGGATTCGATGTAGCTGGTGGTGGTCGAGGTGCCCAGCAGCGAGCCGGCCATGGCCGCCGTACTGTCGGCGATCAGCGCACGGCCCATTTTCGGCATATGACCGTCCTTGCCCATCAGGCCGGCGCGCTTGGCGACGCCGATCAGGGTGCCGGAGTTGTCGAACAGGTCGACGAACAGGAACGCAAAGATCACGCTGACCAGGCCGATATCCAGCGCGCCCTTGATGTCCAGCTGCAGGAAGGTCGGGGCCAGTGACGGTGGCATGGAGGTCACGCCGCCGAACGGGGTGACGCCCAGCAGGATCGAGACAATGGTCACCGCCAGGATGCCGATCAACACGGCACCGCGCACTGCCAGGGCTTCCAGCGCGACGATCAGCACGAAGCCCAGGGTCGCCAGGATCGGCGCCGGTTGTTTCAGATCGCCCAGGCCCACCAGCGTGGCCGGATTGGCGACCACGATACCGGCGTTGTGCAGGGCGATCAGCGCCAGGAACAGGCCGATACCGGCAGCAATCGCCGAGCGCAGGGGCAGGGGAATGCTGTTGATGATCCACTCACGGATACGGAAGATCGACAGCAGGAAGAACAGCACCGCCGAAATGAATACCGCCCCCAGCGCAACCTGCCAGGTGTGGCCCATGTGCAGCACCACGGTATAGGTAAAGAAGGCGTTGAGGCCCATGCCCGGTGCCAGCGCAATCGGGTAGTTGGCGATCAGGCCCATCACGGTGGAACCGATGGCCGCCGCCAGGCAGGTCGCGACAAACACTGCACCTTTGTCCATGCCGGTTTCGCCGAGGATGCTCGGGTTGACGAACAGGATGTAGGCCATCGCCAGGAATGTGGTGATACCCGCGAGAATCTCGGTGCGCACATTGGTGTTGTGGGCTTTGAGTTGAAACAGCTTTTCCAGCATGCCGGCTCCCTGTGACGCTATCTTGCGTCGTGATTTGTTGACCTCTAAGTCAAAGCACAAACTGCGCCAAGCGCCTGTGGCTTCAGAGAGGATCGGAAAAAGCGGCGCATCATACCAGCAGCCGAGGCTGTGTGGCGCATGGCCTTGAGGCATACTGCAGCGACGTTCAACAGTGGGTCATCGACAGCATGAAAAAAGCCAACGTGTGGAGTCTAGCGCTGATCGCCAGTATCAGCCTGTGGTTGGGCGCAGCACCGGCGTGGGGCGCGACTGCACCGGCTTTGAGCGAGGTGCGGGTGTTCAAGGTCGAGTCGCCCACTTGCACGGAAACCATCCCGGAGCGCGTCACCGTTACTCAGATGTGTACACATCGCGGGGCAACCCAGGTGTCGGTGATGGAAGTGGGCCTGGGTAACAACCCGGTCGGGCGCTTCAACGGTGCGGTGCTCAATGGCCAGCGCACGGCGGTGTGCCAGGTCGGCAACATCAGCCAGGCGTGCAATGGCGCGGGCACGCTGATGGGCTATATCTATGTGTTCGACCTGAATGTCGAGGGCCCGGGGGACTTCATCTACAGCAATTCGTCGATCAACCCGCCGCAAAATACGTTGACCGCAACACTCAATATCCACTGATCAATCATCTTGAACGCTCAAAACCCCGGGAAGTCGTACCCCTGAGACGGCGATTTTCCTGAACGCCGCGGATGTACACCAACCCGTGAGGTGTTTATGAGCGCGACCCCCAATGGCGCGGCGGCCCAGCCGTACGTTGCCCACCCGATACGCTTGACCTTGAATGGCCAGGATCGCCAATTGAGTGTGCTGCCCTGGACCACCTTGCTGGACCTGCTGCGCGAACAACTGGACCTGGTTGGCAGCAAAAAGGGCTGTGATCACGGCCAATGCGGTGCCTGCACCGTGTTGCGTGACGGCAAACGCGTAAACGCCTGCCTGACCCTGGCCGTGATGTGCGACGGCGCCGAGCTGACCACCATCGAAGGCCTGGCCGACGGCGACCAATTGCATCCGATGCAGCAAGCCTTTATCAAGCACGATGCCTTCCAGTGCGGCTACTGCACCCCCGGCCAGATCTGCTCGGCGGTCGGCCTGGCCAACGAAGGCCGCGCCCACGACACTGCGCAGATCCAGGAATTGATGAGCGGCAACCTGTGCCGCTGCGGTGCCTACAGCAATATCCGCGACGCCATCGAAGACGCGCTGCCGGCGTGCCGCAACCGCGGAGGTGAGCAATGAATCCCTTCCAGTACAGCAAACCGGCCGATGTACACGAGGCGGTGCACCTGAGCAGTGCGGCGTCGCGCTTCATTGCCGGCGGCACCAACCTGCTGGACCTGATGAAAGAGAACATCAGCCGCCCCGAACACTTGATTGATATCACCGGATTGCCGCTGCGCGCCATCGAAGAAACCGCCGAGGGCGGCCTGCTCATTGGCGCGCTGGTGAGCAATGCCGACCTGGCCTGGCACCCGCTGATCGAGCAGCGTTACCCGTTGCTGTCCCAGGCCATCCTTGCCGGGGCCTCACCGCAACTGCGCAACATGGCCAGTACCGGTGGCAACTTGCTGCAACGCACCCGTTGCTACTATTTCTATGACGCCACGGTGCCGTGCAACAAGCGTGAGCCCGGCAGCGGCTGCCCGGCGCGCACCGGCTTGAATCGCATCCACGCGATCCTTGGCGCCAGCGCGCAATGCGTCGCCACGCACCCCTCGGACATGTGCGTGGCCCTGGCAGCGCTGGAGGCGCGGGTGCATGTGCAAGGGCGCGGCGGGGCGCGGGTTATCGAGTTTGCCGACTTCCACCGCCTGCCGGGTGATGCGCCGCAACGGGACAACCAATTGGCCGATGACGAACTGATCACCGCCGTGGAATTGCCCGCCGATAACCTGGCTCGCCACAGTCACTACCTGAAGATCCGCGACCGCGCGTCCTACGCGTTTGCACTGGTGTCGGTTGCCGCTGCCCTGGAGTTGGACGGCGACGAGATCATCGACGCCCGCCTGGCCCTTGGCGGTGTGGCCCACAAACCCTGGCGTGACCGTGCGGTGGAAGCCTCGCTGATCGGCCGCCCCGTCAGCCGCGAAACCTTCAGTAACGCCGCCGATGCCCTGCTGCAAGATGCCGAGCCGCTGCAACACAACGGTTTCAAGATCAAGCTGGCGCGCCGCGCAATCATTCGAGCACTGAGCGACGCTGCGGTCGCGGGAGAACAGCCATGAGTGCCATCGGCAAACCCCTGGACCGTGTCGACGGTCTGCTCAAAGTCACCGGCCAGGCGCGCTACGCCGGTGAATTTCCCGAGGACGGCCTGCTGCATGGCAGTGTGGTATCGAGCACCATCGCCAAAGGCCGGGTCATCCGGATCGATGCCTCCAGGGCCCTCGCGCTGCCGGGCGTGGTGCAAGTGATTGATCACCTCAATCGCCCCAGGATCGCCAGCTACGACGATGCCTTCGCCGATGCGGATGCCGCCGACGGCTCACCGTTTCGCCCGCTGTACAACGACCGCGTGCTCTACAGCGGACAGCCGCTGGCGTTGGTGATCGCCGATAACCTGGAGCTTGCGCGGCATGCCGGCTCGCTGGTGGAGATTGAATACGCGCCCGAAGACTTCGAAACGGACCTGATCACCCAGCAGGAATCGGCCCATCCTTCGCCGCAGACCCCGCCCGGCCCGCGTGGCAATTTCCAGGCCGAATGGGCCGGCGCCGCCATCAGCCTCGATCTGCACTACAGCACGCCCATCGAACACCATAACCCGATGGAACCCCATGCCAGCACCGTGCTGTACCAGCCGGACGGCACGCTGCATATCCACGACAAGACCCAGGGGCCGCAGAATTGCCAGGCCTATGTGCAGAAAGTGTTTGGCCTGGATAAAAGCCAGGTGCGCATCTTTGCCGCGTTTGTCGGCGGTGCCTTTGGTTCAGGCCTGCGCCCGCAGTACCAATTGCCGCTGGCGGTCATGGCATCGCTGGCATTGAAGCGCTCGGTACGCGTCACCCTGACCCGGCAACAGATGTTCACCTTCGGCTACCGCCCGCGCACCTTGCAGCGCTTGCAAATGGGCGCCGCCGCCAACGGGCGCCTGCTGGCGCTGGGGCATACCGCGATCGGCCAGACCTCGCGCTTCGAGGATTTCAGCGAACACGTGGTGGAATGGAGCGGCATGCTTTATCACTGCGATAACGTGCAGTTGACCTACAAGTTGGTACCGCTGGACGTATTCACCCCGCTGGACATGCGTGCTCCAGGCGCGGCCCTGGGTGTGATCGGCCTGGAATGCGCCATGGACGAACTGGCCTGTGCCCTGGCCATCGACCCGGTGCAGCTGCGCCTGATCAACTACGCCGAGCGTAACCAGAACGAGGACAAACCCTGGTCGAGCAAAGCCCTGCGCGAATGTTACAGCGAAGGCGCCGAGCGTTTCGGCTGGAGCCAGCGCAACCCCGAACCGCGCAGTATGCGCGACGGCCGCCAGTTGATCGGCTGGGGCATGGCCGGCGGGGTGTGGGAAGCCATGCAGATGAAAGCCAGTGCCAAGGCGCGCATCGACAGCGACGGCAAACTCACTGTCAGCAGCGCCACCACCGATATCGGTACCGGCACCTACACCGTGATGACCCAGATCGCGGCCCAGGCCAGCGGCGTGGCGATGGACAATATCAGCTTCCTGCTGGGTGATTCGTCCTTGCCCACGGCGCCCTTGCAGGGCGGCTCGTTTACCGTGTCGTCCGTTGGTACCGCCGTGCAGCAGGCCTGTGAAGCGCTCAATGCGAAACTGTTGGAAACCGCGCGGCAGGTCTACCCGGTGTTCAAGGACGCCGAGTCCGTGCGATTCGAAGAGGGGCAGTTGCATACTGGCGATGTGAGTGTGTCGCTGGCTCAGTTGGTCAAGGACAGCGGTGAGGACGCGCTGGAGGTGCAGATCGACAGCGAGCCTGACAAGAAGCGCGAGGGCTATGCCAGTGCCACCCATTCGGCGGTGTTTGTCGAAGTTCGCGTGGACGAGGACCTTGGCACCATCAAGGTCAGCCGCGTGGTCAGTGCGATTGCGGCCGGGCGCGTGGTTAATCCGAAAATGGCGCGCAGCCAGATCCTTGGTGGCGTGGTGTGGGGGATTGGCATGGCGCTGCATGAAGAGACTCAGGTTGATCATGAACTGGGGCGCTCCATGAACCACAGTCTGGCCGAGTACCATATCCCGGTGAATGCCGATATTGGCGAGATTGATGTGCTGTTTGTCGAAGAGCATGACGAGATCGTCAATGCCCTGGGGTCCAAGGGTGTGGGGGAGATCGGTATTGTCGGGGTGGCGGCGGCGGTGGCGAATGCCATCTATCACGCTACTGGGAAACGGGTTCGGGAGTTTCCGATTACCTTGGACAAGGTGCTCTAAAAGGCAGCGGGCAGCCCATAGCTATTTTACTGATGCGCCACTGTCCAAATGTGGGAGGGGGCTTGCCCCCGATGGCGGCCTCTGGGCCGACCGGGACTTTGGATTGGAACGAGTACATATCCGTTTCTGTGGTCACGGCTGCTATGGGTTCCGCCCTTACGGCGGCTCACTTTTGAAAAGCGCAAAAGTAAGCAAAACGCTCTTGCCCCACCACTCGGCACCTCGCTTAGGCTCGGTGTGCCCTCTCTCCGGCTTGAATCCGTGGGCCGCCGCAATGGGCCATCCTTGGCCCAGTGCGGCTAACCCGGCGTCCTGCCGGGTTACCCACGGATTCAAGCCTGCGTTCGGCCAGCGTGGTTTAACGGGGCGCCTGAGATCAAAAGCAGATCAAGATCAAGGTCAAGAGCGACTCGCTTCGCATCGTGGTTACGGTTGGGCGCTGCTGAGTTGTGTAGATACCTATGGCTATCGGGGGCAAGCCCCCTGCCACATTTGACCTTATTGTCAACGCGGGTCAGGCGGTGGTTTTCAAGGCCGTTTCTTCCACCGGAACATGCATACGGTCGCGGTTGGCCAGGGTCGGGAACAGTTTGATCCACACTCCGGTCACCACCAGTGTACCCACGCCGCCCATGACGACGGCGGGCACAGTGCCGAACCAGTGCGCGGTGATGCCCGATTCGAACTCACCCAGTTGATTGGATGCGCCGATAAACAAGCCGTTGACTGCGCTCACTCGGCCGCGCATTTCATCCGGCGTTTCCAGTTGCACGAATGAAGCCCGGATCACCATGCTGATCATGTCCGCCGCGCCGAGGACCACCAGTACGGCCAGGGAGAACCAGAACGAGGTCGACAGGCCGAACGCGATGGTCGCCACGCCGAACACGCCGACGGCGGTGAACATTACGCGTCCCACTTTGCGGTCCACCGAAAAGCGTGCCAGCCACAGTGACATCAGCAGCGCCCCCACCGCCGGTGCCGAGCGCAGCAGGCCCAGGCCCCAGGGGCCGGTCAACAGGATGTCCTTGGCGAACACCGGCAATAGGGCGGTGGCGCCGCCCAGCAGTACGGCGAACAGGTCCAGGGAGATGGCGCCGAGGATGTCCGGCCGGCTGCGGATAAAGCGAATCCCGGCCAGCAACGAGTCGAGGGTGGCCTTGCCTTTGTTCAGCGGCGTCTGGCGGGCGGGGAGGTTCAGGGTCAGCCCGCAGGCGATCAGGTACAGCACCACGGTCGGGCCGTACACCCACACGCTGCCGAACGCGTAGAGCAAGCCGCCGAGGGCCGGGGCGACGATGGTCGCCAATTGCTGGGCCGATTGCGACGACGCCACGGCCCGGGGGAACAGTGCGCTGGGTACGATACTGGGCAGCATTGCCTGGGTGGTGGGCATTTCGAATGAACGGGCGGCGCCCAGCAGGAAAGCCAGAATGAAGATCATCTCGCGGGTCACGTTGCCGGTCAGCCCGCCGATGGCCAGGGACAGGGCAATCAGCGCCTGGACGGTCTGGCAGATGGCAGCGACCTTGCGTCGCTCATAGCGATCGGCCACGTGCCCGGTGTGCAGCATGAACAGCACACGCGGCACGAACTCCACCAGGCCGACCAATCCCAGGTCCAGCACATTGCCGGTCAGTTGGTAGAGGTTCCAGCCGATGGCCACGGTCAGCATCTGGAAGCCGCTGGCGGTAAAGATCCGCGCCAGCCAGAACGCGATAAAAGGGCGGTGGTGACGTAACAGCAACGCAGGTTCGCTAGGCATTGGGCGTACAGGTCGGGGGCCGAAGGGAACATCGAGATTAGCATTATGTTGTAACAAAGAGTTGCAATAACTCGGGTGAGGCAAGCTGTCACGCGGCAAAAGACCACACAACCGGACAGCGCAAATGGGACTACTCTTTCAACGATGCTTGATCCAGATCAAAACCTGCCAGGGGATTGTTCTGGCGGCCGAAAGGCCAGACTCCCTGCGTGACGGGTAAAAAAAGAAACGAATTGAAATTCGCCACACTCCATATCCGTAGGGGCAGTGGGTGCAGGCTCCGAGCCCGCAGCCGGTATTACCTGACAGAGGAAGACTTATGTTCGGTTTGGAGGCGCTAGATCTCGCCCGAATTCAATTTGCGTTCACCATCTCGTTTCACATCCTGTTCCCGGCGATCACCATCGGCCTGGCCAGTTACCTTGCGGTGCTGGAGGGCTTGTGGCTCAAGACCCGCAATGACACCTACCGTGACCTCTACCATTTCTGGTCGAAGATCTTTGCCGTCAACTTCGGCATGGGCGTGGTTTCGGGCCTGGTCATGGCTTACCAGTTCGGCACCAACTGGAGCCGCTTTTCGGATTTCGCCGGCGCCGTTACCGGGCCGCTGCTGACGTACGAAGTGCTCACCGCCTTCTTCCTCGAAGCCGGTTTCCTGGGTGTGATGCTGTTTGGCTGGAACAAGGTGGGGCGCAACCTGCACTTCTTCTCCACCGTGATGGTGGCGATCGGTACGCTGATTTCGACGTTCTGGATTCTCTCCTCCAACAGCTGGATGCAGACGCCCCAAGGCTTTGAAATCGTCGATGGCCGCGTGATCCCCACCGATTGGTTCGCCGTGGTCTTCAACCCCTCGTTCCCCTACCGCCTGGCGCACATGGCCACCGCTGCCTTCGTGGCCACGGCGTTCTTCGTCGGTTCGTCGGCGGCCTGGCACCTGCTGCGCGGCAAGGACAACCCGGCGATCCGCAAGATGCTCTCGATGGCAATGTGGATGGCCTTGATCGTCGCGCCGATCCAGGCGGTGATCGGCGACTTCCACGGCCTCAATACCCTGAAGCACCAACCGGCCAAAATCGCCGCGATTGAAGGTCACTGGGAAAACATCGGCAATGAACCCACGCCGCTGATCCTGTTCGGCTGGCCGGACATGAAGGCGGAAAAGACCAAGTACGCGGTAGAAATTCCTTACCTGGGCAGCCTGATCCTGACTCACTCGCTGGATAAACAGGTGCCGGCGCTCAAGGACTTCCCGCCTGAAGACCGGCCTAATTCGACCGTGGTGTTCTGGTCGTTCCGGGTCATGGTCGGCCTGGGTTTCCTGATGATCTTCACGGGGCTGTTCAGCCTGTGGCTGCGCCGCGGCGACAAGATGTACACGTCCAAGCCGTTCCTGTACCTGGCGTTGTGGATGGGCCCTTCAGGGTTGATCGCGATTCTCGCCGGCTGGTTCACCACCGAAATCGGCCGCCAGCCGTGGGTGGTCTACGGGCTGATGCGCACGGCGGATGCCTCTTCCGGGCATAGCCTGGCGCAGATGACCATCACCCTGGTGCTGTTCGTGGTGGTGTACTTCGCGCTGTTCGGCGCGGGCCTGGGTTACATGATGCGACTGGTGCGCAAAGGGCCTGTGGTTTACCAGGTCACCGAGCCGACCCAGGGTGGACCTGGCCAGAAACGTACCCCGGCGCGTCCGTTGTCCGCTGCCGATGATGGCACCGATAACGACCACGACGACATCCAGCACAAGGGGCATTGAGATGGGCATTGATCTTCCGCTGATCTGGGCCGTGATCATCATCTTCGGCATCATGATGTACGTGGTGATGGACGGCTTCGACCTGGGCATCGGCATCCTGTTTCCGTTCGTGAAGGGCAAGACCGACCGCGACGTCATGATGAACACCGTGGCGCCCGTGTGGGACGGTAACGAAACCTGGCTGGTATTGGGCGGCGCGGGCTTGTTCGGTGCGTTTCCGCTGGCCTACTCGGTGGTGTTGTCGGCGTTGTACCTGCCGCTGATCCTGATGTTGATCGGGCTGATCTTTCGTGGCGTGGCCTTCGAGTTCCGCTTCAAGGCCAAGGACCACAAGCGCCACCTGTGGGACAAGGCGTTTATCGGCGGCTCGCTGACGGCCACGTTCTTCCAGGGCGTGGCGCTGGGAGCGTTTATCGATGGCATTCCGGTGGTGAATCGCCAGTTCGCCGGCGGCTCGCTGGACTGGCTGACCCCGTTCACGATGTTCTGCGGCGTGGCGTTGATCGTGGCGTATGCCTTGCTCGGCTGCACCTGGCTGATCATGAAGACCGAAGGCAAGTTGCAGGAACAGATGCACAACCTGGCGCGCCCGCTGGCCTTCGTGGTGTTGGCGGTGATCGGTATCGTCAGCCTCTGGACGCCGCTGACCCACGCCGAAATCGCCTCGCGCTGGTTCACCCTGCCGAACCTGTTCTGGTTCCTGCCCGTGCCGCTGCTGGTGCTGGTGACGATGTACGGGTTGTTCCGCGCCGTGGCACGCCGGGCGCACTACACGCCCTTCCTGCTGACGCTGGTATTGATCTTTCTGGGTTACAGCGGCCTGGGGATCAGCCTGTGGCCGAACATCATTCCACCGTCAGTCTCGATCTGGGACGCCGCCGCGCCGCCGCAAAGCCAGGGCTTCATGCTGGTGGGCACCTTGTTCATCATTCCGTTCATCCTGGGCTACACCTTCTGGAGCTACTACGTGTTCCGCGGCAAGGTCACCCATGAAGACGGTTATCACTAGGAGGGTCGCAGCATGGCGGGCAAACCTTCGTTGCACGATATCGAACAGGCCGAGAAACAGCCGCTGTGGCGGCGCCTTGGATGGCTGGCGATGATCTGGACCGGCAGTGTGCTGGCCTTGTTTATCGTCGCCAGCCTGATGCGCATGTTCATGAACGCGGCCGGGCTGACCACCCACTGACATCCCGATCCGGGCTTTGCGGCCCGGTTTTTCAGCCCTGCTCTTCTTACCGGAAGGGCAGGGTTTTTTTATTTGCGCGCCTTGAGAATGACGAACTTGGGCGTGGCTGCCACTTGTTCGACGCCACGGAACAGGCGCGCCAATTTGCTGTGATAACCCAGGTGACGGTTACCGACGATATACAGCGCGCCACCCACCACCACCGCCTCCCGCGCCTGCTGGAACATGCGCCAGGCGAGGAAGTCGCCCACCACCTGCTGCTGGTGGAAAGGCGGGTTGCACAGCACCACGTCCAACGACTGCGGGGCCTGGCCGGCCAGGCCGTCGTCGGCGCGCACGATGACATCACGCCCGCCCAGCGCGGCCTGCCAGTTTTCGGCGGCTGACTGCACCGCCATGAAGGACTCGTCCACCAGGGTGTAGTGCGCGTCGGGATTTTGCAGCGCGCTGGCGATTGCCAATACGCCGTTGCCGCAGCCAAGGTCGGCCACGCGGGCGCCGCCCAGGTTGTTCGGCAGGTGCGGCAGGAACGCGCGTGTGCCGATGTCCAGGCCTTCGCGGCAGAACACGTTGGCATGGTTGAGCAGTTCGATGGCCGGGGTATCCAGCGAGTAGCGGGTAGGGTAGGGCGATACGGGCGCGGGGCGTTGCGCGACGGTGGCGATCAGCAGCCGGGCCTTTTTTACCGCGAGCGTGGCATGCATCGGTCCGATATAACGCTCCAGCAGTTCGCCGGCGGCGCGCGGCAAGTGTTTGACCATGGCCCCGGCGATCACTTCGGCGCCCGGTGCCAGTTGCCCGTGCAACCGGATCAACTGTTCTTCCAGCAGCGCCAGGGTCTTGGGCACACGGAGCAACACCCGATCGAATGGCCCGACCGGCACTTGGCTGGCCGGTACGAACGTTACCGCATCAAAGGCTTTACCGTTGCGCGCCAGGTTTTTTCCCAGGCCTTGGGCGGCGAGGAACGAGTCCCCGCTGGAGGTCACCTGCACATGGCCTGCAAGGCTGGCCGCGAGGGCGCCGAAGCTGTCATTGAGTACCAGCACACGGGTTGCCGCAGGGAGTTGCTGGCCGGCGAGGTGGCTGAGCAGGTATTCGTCGGCGGCATCGAAGGCTTGCAGCGGATCATTGTGTTGCTCGGGCTGACGGATCAAATCGAGCTGGGCGAAGGGGCTGTCAAGCAGGGGCATGGCGGGGGAGGCTCTGGGTAATCGACGGAACCGTCTGAGTGAACGGCGAGGCAACCTGTGAAAGGACTGAATCAACACTCAGAATGGGCCGCAAATGTTACTTTTTTTTCAACGCGATGACATGCGGTGTTTCTTGTTTGGGTCAAAACAGTCCTGCTTTAGAGGCACTGAGCACGGCCTGGATCTTATTGTGCACGCCAAGCTTCTTGAAGGTACTGCTGATATGAAAGCCCACTGTACGCTCGGACAGGCAGAGAATGGCCGCAATCTCGGAAGCGGTCTTGCCCATGGCGGACCACTTGAGGACCTCCGTCTCCCGTGCGGTCAACTTGCTGGGCGTGTTGATATGGGCTTTGTCGGCGTATTTTTTTGCAACCACTGCATGCATCGCATGGCAGAGCCACAACACCTGCCCGGCTTTTTCGTAAAGCTCTTCGGGGCTGATCTCGCCTTTGCCACGCGTCAGCGTGAGCATGCTGAACACACCCTGGAAATCATGGACCGCCTGACTCCAGCCCAAGTGCACCCCAAACGACTGGGCCAACTCCCACAACTGGGGGGTACTGCTAAACGTTTTCGCGTCCCAGACGATGGGCAGGACACTGTTCTTGCAGTGGGATACAACAGGGTCTATTTCGAAGAAATGCGCTCGTTTGTAAATATTTCTCCATTCACTGGGATGGTTATCAAGATGTATGGGGTCTGTTTGGTTGCTTGGGGCTTGAGAACTCATCGTAAATGAGCAATGTTGGAATCCTAATTCATACGTGTGATTGACGACCATTTCAAACACGCTGGTGATTTCGCTCTCGCCTTCAAGCTTGGGCAGCCGTGTATTGCGCCATTTGACCATCGATTGCTCTCCATAGGTTTTCGTGTGACTTGGGTACGTCCTCATCCCAATGCGACTTGAATGGAAAGTGTAGGATAAGTCTTACTTGTGGGGCAGAAAAAAACTCCTTGACTGCCTTCGGTCAGGCTGTAACAGAGTGGACAAGGACTGGGCTTTAGTCGGACTTATGGAAGAGAGCGCAGTTTTTCAATCAGTTACGGATGATGTCAAAGTGACGCTATCGGTGCGTTCGCCTTCGTGTTGTTGCATATTGCGGGCGTATTCATAGCGAAATGTTTAGTTCGGTGTTGGGACGCTATTTGTCACCGATTGTTACCTGCCTGACAGGCCGCCGACTCGGTTGACTGTAATGCCATTACCAATCAGCGGTGTTTGCGCGGCGCGCTTTGAGAGACACTACGGCCCTGTGCAAAACGGAGCCCCCCATGACGGCCAGTGCTGAGAAATTTACCCGCCAGACCTTGCTCGATGTGCAATCGCTGACTCCCAGCCTTTTCACCCTGCGCACCACGCGTGATGCCGGTTTTCGCTTTACCGCCGGCCAATTCGTGCGTCTGGGCGTCACCAAGGCGGATGGCAGTACCGTGTGGCGCGCCTATTCCATCGTGTCGTCACCGTTTGACGAATACCTCGATTTCTTTTCCATCGTGGTTCCAGGCGGCGAGTTCACCAGTGAGTTGAGCCGCCTGAAAGTCGGCGATAGCGTGCTGGTGGAGCGCCAGGCCACCGGCTTTCTGACGCTGAACCGCTTTGTAGACGGGCGTGATCTGTGGCTGCTGGGCACCGGCACCGGGGTGGCACCGTTCCTGTCGATCCTGCAGGATTTCGAGGTGTGGGAGAAATTTGAACGTATCGTTCTGGTGTACAGCGCACGCGAGGCCAGGGAGCTGGCCTACCAGACGCTGATCAAGGACCTGGGCGAGCGCGAATACCTGGCCGAATACGCCCACAAGCTGATCTACATCCCTATCGTCACCCGCGAGCGGCATCCGGGCGCATTGAACGGGCGTATCACTACCTTGATCGAGAACGGGGAGCTGGAGCGCGCGGCCGGCATCGAGTTAACGGCGCAACACTCCCGCGTGCTGATTTGCGGCAACCCGCAGATGGTCGATGACACGCGCCAGTTGCTCAAGCAGCGCGACATGCAACTGAGCCTGAGCCGACGCCCGGGCCAGGTGGCGGTGGAAAACTACTGGTAAAAAAAAAGGCGCCTCACGAGGCGCCTTTTTGCATCTGCCGGTCAGAGCGGTTTGTCGTTCTGTGCCTTGAGCAGGTCGCGAATCTCGCCCAACAGCACCTCTTGCTTGGTCGGCGTCGGCGGCAGGCTCGGGGCTACGGCCTCTTCGCGCTTGAGGCGGTTGATCGCCTTTACACCCATGAAGATGGCGAAGGCGACGATCAAAAAGTCGACCACGCTCTGGATGAACTTGCCGTATGCCAGCACCACGGCGGGTGCATCGCCTTGCGCGGCTTTAAGCGTGATTGCCAGGTCGCCGAAGTCCACGCCACCGATCAACAGGCCGAGGGGCGGCATTACCACGTCGCCTACAAACGAGGAAACAATTTTGCCGAACGCGGCGCCGATGATAATACCGACGGCCATGTCGACCACATTACCTTTGACCGCGAAGGCCTTGAACTCACTGATCACGCCCATAAGTTATTCCTTGTTACAGATGAGAAGGGTGGAGGTCAGTGTAAGTCAGTCGTAGCGGGCTCGCGCGACACAACCTTTAACACTGTTGGTTTTTATCGACACATTAAAACGCAATTAGTTTGCAAAGTGCCACCAATCGCGCGCGGAATACGGCTAATTTCAGCGGGTTACCACATTTTTTTCTCAATCGGGCCTGTGGGGTTTTTCTATTTATCTTCTGACCCGCAGGTCACTAGCCTCTGGCAAGCACAACTGAATGTGCACTAAAAAAACCAGAGGAAACCTTGATGAACCATTCAATCAATCGCAGGCCCGTGTCGGCACGCCAAGCCTTGGCGTTGGTGACCGCCAGCCTGCTGACCCTCTCCGTGCAAGCCGCCAACCTGACCCGTGACAACGGCGCCGCCGTTGGCGATAACCAGAACTCGCAGACGGCCGGCGCCAATGGCCCCGTGCTGCTGCAGGACGTTCAATTGATTCAGAAGCTGCAGCGCTTCGACCGCGAACGTATCCCCGAGCGCGTGGTGCATGCCCGTGGCACGGGCGCCCATGGCACCTTCACCGTGACCGACAACCTCAGCGACCTGACCAAGGCCAAGGTATTTGCCGCCGGTGAAGCTACGCCGGTATTCGTGCGCTTCTCGGCCGTGGTCCACGGAAACCATTCCCCGGAAACCCTGCGCGACCCACGGGGCTTCGCCACCAAGTTCTATACCGCCGAAGGCAACTGGGATCTGGTCGGTAATAACTTCCCGACGTTCTTCATTCGCGATGCCATCAAGTTCCCGGACATGGTCCACGCGTTCAAACCGGACCCGCGCACTAACCTGGACGATGACTCGCGTCGTTTCGACTTCTTCTCCCATGTTCCCGAGTCCACACGCACACTGACCGAGTTGTACTCGGACTCCGGCACACCGGCCAGTTACCGGGAGATGGACGGCAACGGCGTACATGCCTACAAGTTGATCAACGCCAAGGGTGAAGTGCACTACGTCAAGTTTCACTGGAAGAGCCTGCAAGGCATCAAGAACCTTGACCCCAAGCAAGTCACCGAAGTGCAAGGGCGTGACTACAGCCATATGACCAATGACCTGGTCACCCATATCAACAAGGGCGACTTCCCCAAGTGGGACCTGTATGTGCAGGTGTTGAAACCTGAAGACCTGGCCAAGTTCGATTTCGACCCACTGGACGCCACCAAGATCTGGCCGAATGTGCCGGAGCGCAAAGTCGGGCAAATGGTGCTCAACCGCAACCCGGGCAATGTTTTCCAGGAGACCGAACAAGTGGCGATGGCCCCGGCCAACCTGGTGCCGGGTATCGAACCGTCGGAAGACCGCCTGCTGCAAGGTCGGGTGTTCTCCTACGCCGACACGCAAATGTACCGATTGGGCGCCAATGCCCTGCAACTGCCGATCAACGCCCCACGGGTCACCGTCAACAACGGCAACCAGGACGGCGCGCTGAACTTCGGCAAGACCACCACCGGCGTGAACTACCAGCCAAGCCGCTTGTTGCCACGGGAAGAGCCGCAGGCTGCGCGCTACAGCCAGTCGCCGCTGTCGGGCAGCACCCAGCAGGCGAAGATTCAGCGTGAGCAGAACTTCAAGCAGGCCGGCGACTTGTATCGCTCCTACAGCAAGAAAGAGCGTCAGGACCTGATCGACAACTTCGGCGGCTCGCTGGCGACCACCGATGATGAAAGCAAGCACATCATCCTGTCGTTCCTCTACAAGGCCGACCCGGAATACGGCACCGGTGTGGCCAAGGTGGCCAAGGGTGACTTGGCGCGTGTGAAAGCACTGGCTGACAAACTGACTGACTAACCACGCCCTCCTGTAGGAGCGAGCTTGCTCGCGAAGAACTCAAAGGCAACGCATTTATCCAGGATGCACGCGTTATCGTTGACGTTTTTCGCGAGCAAGCGCGCTCCTGCAAGGGGATCTTTCTCAAGGATCTTGATCATGCGTACGTTCATATGGGCACTGCTGGCCTGCTGTTCGTTCAGTGTGCTGGCCGAACAACCCCCCTCCAATGACCCTGGTGCGCTCAAGGCGCAGCTTCAGGATTATTATTTCGACGCCGCCCGCCGTGGCGACCTCGACATGCTCAACACTTTCATTGAGTCGGGCTATGCCCTGAATACTCAGGACGACAAGGGCTACACCGCCTTGATCCTCGCCGCCTATCACGGCCAAAGCGCCTACGTTGAGCGCCTGTTGGCCGCCGGCGCCGACGCCTGCGTGCAGGACAAGCGCGGCAACACCGCGCTGATGGGCGCGATTTTCAAAGGCGAACTGCAAATCGCCCAGCGCTTGCTGGCCACCGACTGCAACCCCGACCAACGCAACGGCGCGGGGCAGACGGCCGCCATGTACGCCGGGCTATTTAAACGCGTGGAATTGTTAAGCGAATTGAAGGCCAAAGGCGCCGACCTGAACGCCGAAGACCCCATCGGCAACAGCGCTTCACGCTTGGCCAGCGGTGAAATCCGGACCCCGGCGCCGCGCTGAGCTATCATCGCGGTTTTTCGGTTGGAGGTTCTTCAATGGCAAAGGCCAAGCGCATGTACGGCTGCACCGAGTGCGGCGCGACCTTTCCCAAATGGGCGGGCCAGTGCGGCGAGTGCGGTGCGTGGAACACCCTGACTGAAACCATGATTGAAAGCGGTGGCGCCGCAGCGCCCACCGGCCGCGCCGGCTGGACCGGGCAACAAGCGCAGATCAAGACCCTGGCCGAAGTCAGCGTCGAAGAGATCCCGCGTTTCTCCACGGCCTCCGGCGAGCTGGACCGGGTATTGGGCGGTGGCCTGGTGGACGGCTCCGTGGTGCTGATCGGCGGTGACCCGGGTATCGGTAAATCCACGATCCTGCTGCAAACCCTGTGCAGCATCGCCAGCCGCATGCCGGCGCTGTACGTCACCGGGGAAGAGTCCCAGCAACAAGTGGCCATGCGCGCCCGTCGTCTGGGCCTGCCCCAGGACCAACTGCGGGTCATGACCGAAACCTGCATCGAAAGCATCATCGCCACGGCGCGCATCGAAAAGCCCAAGGTCATGGTGATCGACTCGATTCAGACGATTTTCACCGAGCAATTGCAATCGGCGCCCGGCGGCGTATCCCAGGTGCGTGAAAGCGCGGCGCTGTTGGTGCGCTATGCCAAGCAGAGCGGCACGGCGATCTTCCTGGTCGGCCACGTGACCAAGGAAGGCGCGCTGGCCGGGCCGCGAGTGCTGGAACACATGGTGGATACCGTGCTGTATTTCGAAGGTGAATCCGATGGCCGCCTGCGGTTGCTGCGGGCGGTGAAGAACCGTTTTGGCGCGGTGAACGAGTTGGGTGTATTTGCCATGACCGACCGCGGGCTGAAAGAAGTCTCCAATCCGTCGGCGATCTTTCTTACCCGCGCCCAGGAAGAAGTCCCAGGCAGCGTGGTGATGGCGACGTGGGAAGGCACCCGGCCGATGCTGGTGGAAGTCCAGGCGCTGGTGGATGACAGCCATCTGGCCAACCCGCGCCGGGTCACCCTCGGCCTGGACCAGAACCGCCTGGCCATGCTGTTGGCGGTATTGCACCGCCATGGCGGCATTCCGACTCACGATCAGGACGTCTTCCTCAACGTGGTGGGCGGGGTCAAGGTGCTGGAGACCGCGTCCGACCTGGCGTTGATGGCGGCGGTGATGTCCAGCTTGCGCAACCGGCCGTTGCCCCATGACTTGCTGGTGTTTGGCGAGGTGGGTTTGTCGGGCGAAGTGCGCCCGGTGCCCAGTGGCCAGGAGCGCTTGAAAGAGGCGGCCAAGCATGGCTTCAAGCGGGCGATCGTGCCCAAGGGCAATGCGCCGAAGGAAATGCCGCCAGGGTTGCAGGTGATTGGGGTCACGCGCCTGGAACAGGCGCTGGATGCGCTGTTCGAGTAATCACCAACACCGCAAAACCCATGTGGGAGGGGGCTTGCCCCCGATGACGGCAGGTCAGTCAATCTATCAGCGCCTGACACACTGCTATCGGGGGCAAGCCCCCTCCCACATTTTGACCTGTGTTGGATTCCAGGTTTCCAGCAATGCCGCCACCGCTGCGCCATCATCCAGCCTTTATTTCCGCTTTTTTTGCCTCGGCAAGGCTCTAGACCAAGGAAGGGGGTGGCCTTTAAGGCCAACAGCGCTAAACTCGGGCTGGCTGTCCTTTCTGTCCACCCTGGCTGGAATATAAAAATGAAAAATAATAATAGCCTGCTACGCCATCTACCCTGGCTGGTGCTGGCAATCGTAGGAGCATGCGCCCTCGGCGTAGTGGCCTTGCGCCGCGGCGAGGCGATCAACGCCTTGTGGATTGTGGTTGCTGCGGTGGCCATCTACCTGGTCGCGTACCGGTACTACAGCCTGTTCATCGCCAATAACGTGATGCAACTGGACCCACGGCGGGCAACTCCCGCAGTGGTCAACAACGACGGTCTGGACTACGTGCCGACCAACAAACACATTCTTTTCGGTCACCACTTTGCGGCGATTGCCGGCGCGGGGCCTCTGGTCGGCCCGGTATTGGCGGCGCAAATGGGTTACCTGCCCGGCACGCTCTGGCTGATTGCCGGTGTGGTGCTGGCCGGTGCGGTGCAGGATTTCATGATTCTGTTCCTGTCCACCCGGCGTAACGGCCGTTCCCTGGGCGACATGGTCCGCGAAGAAATGGGCCGCATTCCCGGGACCATTGCGCTGTTCGGCTGCTTCCTGATCATGATCATCATCCTCGCGGTGCTGGCGCTGATCGTGGTCAAGGCCCTGGCCGAAAGCCCGTGGGGCATCTTCACGGTGATGGCGACCATCCCGATCGCGATGTTCATGGGCATTTACATGCGCTACATCCGTCCGGGCCGCATTGGCGAGATTTCGATCATCGGCGTGCTGTTGCTGCTGGGTTCGATCTGGCTGGGCGGGCAGATCGCCGCTGACCCGGTGTGGGCCAAGGCCTTCACCTTTACCGGCATCCAGATCACCTGGATGCTGATCGGCTACGGTTTTGTTGCCGCAGTACTCCCGGTGTGGCTGATCCTGGCCCCGCGTGACTACCTGTCGACTTTCCTGAAAATCGGCACCATCATCGCGCTGGCGATTGGCATCCTGGTCACTATGCCTGACCTGAAAATGCCGGCGCTTACCCAGTTCATCGACGGTACCGGTCCGGTGTGGAAGGGCGGCCTGTTCCCGTTCCTGTTCATCACCATTGCCTGTGGCGCGGTCTCCGGTTTCCATGCGCTGATCTCCTCGGGCACCACGCCCAAGCTGCTGGCCAATGAAAGCCATGCGCGCTACATCGGTTACGGCGGCATGCTGATGGAGTCGTTCGTGGCCATCATGGCGATGGTTGCCGCGTCGGTGATCGAGCCTGGCGTGTACTTCGCCATGAACAGCCCGGCGGCGATTGTCGGCACCGACGTGGTAACCGTGGCGCAGACCGTCAGCAGCTGGGGCTTTGCAATCACCCCCGAGGCGCTGTCGGCCGTGGCCCATGACATCGGTGAAACCACCATCCTGGCCCGTGCCGGCGGTGCACCGACCCTGGCGGTCGGTATCGCGCAGATCCTGCACAGCGTACTGCCGGGTGAAAACACCATGGCGTTCTGGTACCACTTTGCGATCCTGTTCGAAGCGCTGTTCATCCTGACGGCAGTCGACGCCGGTACCCGTGCCGGTCGTTTCATGCTGCAGGACCTGCTCGGCTCCTTCGTGCCGTCGCTCAAGCGCACCGAATCCTGGACCGCCAACCTGATCGCCACCGCCGGTTGTGTGGCGATGTGGGGTTACCTGCTGTACCAGGGCGTGATCGACCCATTGGGCGGCATCAACACCTTGTGGCCGCTGTTCGGTATCTCCAACCAGATGCTGGCCGGGATCGCGCTGATGCTCGCCACGGTTGTGCTGATCAAAATGAAGCGTCAGCGCTACATTTGGGTGACCCTGGTGCCGGCCGTCTGGCTGTTGATCTGCACCACCACGGCGGGCTTTATCAAGCTGTTCGACGCCAACCCGGCAATCGGCTTCCTGTCGCTGGCGAAGAAATACAGCGATGCCCTGGCCAACGGTCAGATCCTGGCCCCGGCCAAGAGCATCGACCAGATGCAGCACGTGATCTACAACGCCTACACCAACGCAACGCTGACGGCGCTGTTCCTGTTCGTGGTGTTCAGCATCCTGTTCTATGCGCTCAAGGTCGGCATTGCCGCCTGGGGCAACAAAGAGCGTACGGATAAAGAAGCGCCGTTCCAGGCCGTACCGGACGCATAACCGAGGATTGCAACCATGTTCAATGACATCAGTCGCCTCGGTAAATACCTCGGTCAGGCCGCGCGCCTGATGGTCGGCATGCCCGACTACGACACGTACGTCGAGCATATGCAAACCAAGCACCCGGACAAGCCGATGATGGACTACAAGGCGTTCTTCCGCGAACGCCAGGAGGCCCGTTACGGCGGCAAGGGTGGGCCCAAGTGCTGCTGACCCTGCACTCGGGCCAGTAGTGATTCCATGTGGGAGGGGGCTTGCCCCCGATAGCGGTGTATCAGCGACACATCTGTGCCTGACACACCGCCATCGGGGGCAAGCCCCCTCCCACATTTGTTTTATGTTCCTTCAGATATAAGGAGAACTGTCTGTGTCCTCTCCCATTCCGGTCACCGTGCTCAGCGGCTTTCTCGGCGCCGGCAAGACCACCTTGCTGCGCCATCTACTCAAGGCCGAACACGGCTTGAAGATCGCCGTGATCGAAAACGAATTCAGTGATGCCGGCATCGATACCCAACTGTTGGGCGCAGAGCCGGTACACGTCATGACCCTCTCCAACGGCTGCGTGTGCTGCACCATCCATACCGACTTGACCAAGGCGCTGTACTTGCTGCTCGAGCGGCTGGACAGCGGCGAAATCGTCTTCGACCGCCTGGTGATCGAGTGCACCGGCCTGGCCGATCCCGCGCCGGTGGCCCAGACCTTTTTTATCGATGAGGAACTGCGCGAGCGCTATATCCTCGACGGCATCATCACCCTGGTGGACGCGGCCCACGCCGAGCAACACCTGACCCAGACCATCGCCCAGGCCCAGATCGGCTTTGCCGACCGCCTGCTGGTGAGCAAGCGCGACCTGGTGGACGAAGCCTCCTTCAACGCCCTCAGCGAACGCCTGACCCGCATCAATCGCCGCGCACCAATCCGGGTGGTGGAGCATGGCAAGATCGACCTGGCCGAGTTACTGGATGTGCGCGGCTTCAACCTCAACGCCGGCATGAGCCTGCGCCCGGTCAGCGCTGCGCCATCGGTCGACCGTATTTCCAGCCTGGTGCTGCGCACCGACCAGCCGCTGGATATCGACCGCCTCAGTGAGTTCATGAACGAACTGTTGGAAGACCATGGCAAGCAACTGCTGCGCTACAAGGGCGTGCTGAACATTGCCGGAGAGGATCGGCGCATGGTGTTCCAGGGCGTGCTGAAGCTCTACGGCTTCGACTGGGACACCGAGTGGGCCGAAGGTGAGACGCGGGAAAGTGTGATTGTGTTTATTGCCGATGAATTGCCGGAAGACAAGATTCGCCAAGGCTTTGCCAGGGTCTACCAACCCACCTGACTTGAAATGCAACCAAATGTGGGAGGGGGCTTGCCCCCGATAGCTGAGTGTCAGTCACCACAGGCAGCGACTGATAGATTGCCATCGGGGGCAAGCCCCCTCCCACATTTGACCGCATTTCAAATTGGAATAAAAAAGCCCGGCTCAAGAGCCGGGCTTTTCATTCAAGCAACTGCAATCAGGCGCCGTACACCGGCAGCTTCTTGCAGATGGCCTTGACCTTCTCACGTACCGCGTCGATCACGGCTTCGTTGTTCAGGTCCGCCAGGATGTCGCAGATCCAGCCGGCCAGTTCCTTGCACTCGGCTTCCTTGAAGCCACGGGTGGTCACAGCCGGGGTGCCGAAGCGCAGGCCGGAGGTGACGAACGGTGAACGTGGGTCGTTCGGCACGGAGTTCTTGTTCACGGTGATGAAGGCTTTGCCCAGGGCAGCGTCAGCATCTTTACCGGAAATGTCCTGCTTGATCAGCGACAGCAGGAACAGGTGGTTCTCGGTACCGCCGGACACCACGTCAAAACCGCGCTCGATGAACACGCCGGCCATGGCCTTGGCGTTCTTGACCACTTGTTGCTGGTAGGTCTTGAACTCAGGCTGCAGCGCTTCCTTGAAGCAGATCGCCTTGGCCGCGATCACGTGTTCCAGCGGGCCACCCTGGGCGCCCGGGAATACGGCGGAGTTGAGCTTCTTCTCGATCTCGGCATTGGCGCGCGCCAGGATCAGGCCGCCACGTGGACCGCGCAGGGTCTTGTGGGTAGTGGTGGTGACCACGTCGGCGTAAGGCACCGGGTTCGGGTAGACGCCCGCAGCGACCAGGCCTGCAACGTGCGCCATGTCCACGAACAGGTAGGCGCCAACCTTGTCGGCGATGGCGCGGAAGCGTGGGAAATCCAGGATCTGCGAGTAGGCAGAGAAACCGGCCACGATCATTTTTGGCTTGTGCTCGACCGCCAGGCGCTCGACTTCGTCGTAGTCGATCAGGCCGTTGGCATCGATACCGTATTGAACGGCGTTGTACAGCTTGCCGGAGGAGGACACGCTGGCGCCGTGGGTCAGGTGGCCGCCGTGGGCCAGGCTCATGCCCAGGATGGTATCGCCACCTTGCAGCAGGGCCAGGTACACCGCGCTGTTGGCCTGGGAACCGGCGTGGGGCTGGACGTTGGCGTAATCGGCGCCGAACAGCTCTTTGGCACGGTCGATGGCCAACTGCTCAACCACGTCGACGTATTCGCAACCGCCGTAGTAGCGCTTGCCCGGATAGCCTTCGGCGTACTTGTTGGTCAGCACCGAACCTTGAGCCTCCATCACCGCAGGGCTGGTGTAGTTTTCCGAAGCGATCAGCTCAATGTGCTCTTCCTGGCGCACGGCTTCTTGCTCCATGGCGGCGAAGAGATCGGCGTCGTACTTGGCAATAGTCAAATCACGGCTGAACATGGCGGTCCTCAAGGATCGGGGGCAGAAAAGGAGGGCATTCTAACCCAATGGGTTTTGGATGGCATATGAAAGGACATCATGTCGCGGACAAGTGGGGCTCATCTGGGTGTGGGTGGTGACTGTGCCGGCCTCATCGGGGGCAAGCCCCCTCCCACACTTGAATGTGTTCGCAGATCAAAATGTGGGAGGGGGCTTGCCCCCGATGAGGCCAGTGGCCTCACCACACATCTCAGTCAAACATGAACAGCGCATCATTGCTGAACTGCGCCTCGAACCGATTCGCCGGCATCGGCCGCCCGAACAGGTAGCCCTGCACTTCATCGCAGCCATGCTCGCGCAGGAAGTCCAACTGCTCGTGGGTTTCCACGCCCTCGGCGATCACCGCCAGGTTCAGGCTGTGGGCCATGGCGATGATGGCGCGGGCGATCTGCGCATCCTGCTCGCCGGAGGGCAGGCCGTCGACGAAGGTGCGGTCGATCTTCAGGACGTCGATGGGGAATTGCTTGAGGTAATTGAGCGATGAATAACCGGTGCCGAAGTCGTCGACCGCAATGCTCAGCCCCAGGTTTTTCAGGCTGGCGAGGATCTGCATGGCTTCGTTGACTTCGCGCATCAGGATACTTTCGGTCAGCTCCAGCTCCAGGCACGCCGGTGGCAGGCCGGTGTCCTTGAGGATGGTGGCGATGCGCGTGCCCAACTGCCCGTCGGAGAACTGTCGCGCCGAGATGTTGACCGAGACTTTCGGCACCCGCACTTTGTTCTGGTGCCAGGTCTTGAGCTGGCGACAGGCTTCGCTGATCACCCAGTCGCCCACATCCACCACCAGCCCCAGCTCTTCGAGCACCGGAATGAAATCCCCCGGCGGCACCAGGCCGCGGCGTGGATGGCGCCAGCGCAGCAGGGCTTCGGCGCCGGTCAGGCGTTTGCCGTCGCCGCTGAACTGCGGCTGGTAATAGAGCACGAATTCGTCCTGTTCCAGGGCGTGGCGCAGGTCGCTTTCCAGTTCCAGGCGTTCCAGGGCGCTGGCGTTCATGTCGGCCTGGTAGAACTGGAAGTTGTTCTTGCCGCGCTCCTTGGCGTGGTACATCGCCGTGTCGGCGTTTTTCATCAACTGGCTCAGCTCGTTACCGTCCTGGGGGCTCAAGGCGATGCCGATACTGGCGGTCACGAAGAATTCGCGGCCTTCGAGCACGAACGGCTTCACCAGGCTGGCCAGGATCTGCTCGGCCACGGTGATGGCACGGTTCAGCGCCATTTCGCGGTTGATACGCGGTTGCAGCAGCAGGGTGAACTCGTCGCCGCCCATCCGTGCCACGGTGTCGTCTTCGGCCACGCAACCGAGCAGGCGCGTGGCCATTTCCTTGAGCATACGGTCGCCGGCGGCATGGCCCAGGGAGTCGTTGATCGGCTTGAAGCGGTCGAGGTCGAGGAACATCAGCACCACCCACGATTTCTGCCGCTCGGCCGATTGCAACGCGGTGTGCAGGCGGTCCTGGAACAGCGTGCGGTTGGGCAGGTGGGTCAAGGCGTCGTAGTAGGCCAGGCGGTGGATGCGCTGTTCGCTGGCCTTGCGCTCGCTGATATCGCTGAAGAAACACACGTAGCTGGCCAGGTCGCCTTCATCATCGAACACGGCCGTGATACCGACCCAGGCCGGGTAGTGCTCGCCATTGCGGCGCTTGAGCCACACTTCACCTTCCCAGGTGCTGTGCTGGTGCAATTGCTTGAGCACGTAGCGCAGGTGGGCTTCCTGCTGTTCGTCGACGGTGAGCATGTTCGGCAACTGGTCGAGTACATCGCTGACGGCGTAACCGCTGACCCGGCTGAAGGCTTCGTTGGCCTGTACGATATAGCCGGCCGGGTCGGTGATCAGGATCGCCGAGGTGGAGTGTTCGAACACCGTGGCCGCCATGCGCAGGTCTTTTTCCGCGCGGCGTTGCTGGCTGATATCACGGCCGACGCCGAGGATGCCTTCAAACGCGCCATGTTCGTCCCACACCAGCACCACGCGCAGCTCGATCGGCACTTTGCGCCCATCGGCGCGCAGGCAGTCGAACAGGAACAGTTGGGTCTGCACCTCATCGCGCAGGCTGTTCAGCGCCTCGGGATTACCCACGGCACGGCTGACCTGTTCCATCAGGCCATACATGCCGGTGAGTTGCTGCGGGTTGGCAATGATCGACTGCCAGCCGTTCTTGAACACCCAGTCCACGTCGTACCCCAGCACGGCGTTGACCGATGGGCTGACGTAGTTGAGGGCCAGTCGGCTGTCGGTGGAGCAGATCACGTCACTGATGCTCTCGGCCAGCATGCGGTAGCGTTGTTCGCTGTCGCGCAGGGATTCGCTGGCCTCGATCTGGTCGGTGATGTCCTTGGCCACGCCGATGATCCGTGTGACCGCCGCCGAGGTGTCCGTGGCCAGGGCCTGTTCGCGAATGTCGAAGCGTCGCCACTGGTTGTTGCGGTGACGAAAGCGCAGCTGGCAGTGCAGTTGGGTCGTATAACCCACCTCGCGTTGCTGTTGACGCGCGTCCTGATAATGCTCGGCGTCTTCGGGGTGCAGCAGGATTTCCCAGAAGTACTCCCCCATTTTCTGCAGTTCGGCCTTGTTGTAGCCGAGGGTATGGCCCAAGTGATGGTTGCTGAAGATCATGCGCTGGCTGACCACGTCCTGCACATACAGGTGGTCGGGCACGGTGCGTACCACATCCGACCAGAAACTCTCGCGCTCGACCAGCGACAGCTCGATCAGCTTGCGGCTGGTGATATCGCTGATGCTGAGGATGACCGCCCTGATGTCATCCTGCTGTTCCGGCAGACGCATGACCAGCCACAGGTATTGTTCATTGCCCATCACATCGTTGAGCTGGATTTCCAGCTCCAATTGTTTTTGTCGGGTCAGTACGGCTTCCAGCACCTGGTGGCCGATCGAGGTGGCATTGTGCGGGCCATCGTCAATCAGGCGCTCCCAGGCCTGCTCGCAGGAGCTGACGCCCAACAGGCGCACCGCCATCTGGTTGATCTCGGTGACGCGCAACTCCTTGAGCAGTTTGCGTCGCTCGGCGGGGTTGGCCTGCATCCAGGCGTGCAATTGTTCGCTGTCCTGCACCTGGGTCTTGTCGCAGAACGCCTTCACCCCCGACAGATCGAGTACGCACAAGGCCACGCCGGTGCCTTCGAAAATATCCTGGTAACGTCGGCGGCCCTCATTCACCTGGCGCTGGCGCCGGCGCATGTTCAGCAGCACGATCACCGGGATCAGCGAAAAAGCCAGGCCCAGCAGGCATTTGCCGATAAAGGCCGGCAGCAGTTGTTCGAGCACCGCGCTGCGGTCGAACAGCCCGTGCAGTTGCCAGTCACTTTTGCTCAAGGGTGTGACCAGCACACTTTTATTCAACTCGTCCGGGGTCAACGCAGTGGCCCAGGGTGCTGGCATGCCGCTGTCGCGGCTGACCACGCGGTGGTTCAGGCGGTTCTCGATCGCCCACATCGGGCGCTGGCCCTGGGCATCCTGGCGCGTCAGGTTGGCCAGGTAAGTGGGCGTCAGGCGCAGTGCCCAGTACAGTTTCGAGCCACCGCTGGGCTGGTGCAGCAACAGATAGATGACGGTGCCGTCGCTGTCGTTGCTCAGGTAATAGGCTTGGGCGTGGCTGCGCTTGACCAGTTCTTCGAGCAGGGCGCTGTCCTGGCTGTCGCCGGCGGTGTCGCTGATCAGCGCGCCGCTGGGGGCGAGCAGGGCGAAGCTGCGCAACTCGGGAAATGAGCGCTGCAACGTGCGCATCAGGGCCTGTTGTTGTTCGGCGTTGCGCGGCGGCTCGACCATCGGCAGCAGATTCAAGGCGATCTGTGCGCTCAGGGCCATGTTCTGGCTGATCTGTTCGGCCAGGTCGGCGCTGTAGTCGATGGTGTATTGCTGCTGGTTCTTCTGGTTTTGCTGCAATTGGTCGAGCAGTTGCCAGAACAATAACGCGAGCAACACCAGCACAAGCGTCGCCAACGCGCCTTTAAAGGTGCCGTGCAGGGGCGCTCCTGGCGCTAGATGAGCGGCGCGCAAGGGCGTGGGCGGCGTGACTTTGGACAAGCTGTGATCCTGCGGTTGGCTGGACTGGCGCGCGACGTGCACTATAAGCCGGACGCCCGGAGGGCGGCTAGCATGCCTTGAGTTGTGGCAAAGTGCCAGTCCCGCCTGGCTGGACTGCCCCAGCGCATTCAGGTAGCTTTGCCGGTTACGCGGGGGCGTTCCAGCCCCAGATATTCAGGCTTTTTTTCGCTCGCCGGCATTGATGATAGTCAACGGCCCGCGCGGCGCATGGCCTGGCACGGGCTTCGTCCGCTTAATTCATCAGTCACTGACGCTAGGTTCACCATGGCTCAATACGTCTTCACCATGCATCGGCTGGGAAAAGTTGTTCCGCCGAAGCGGGAAATCCTGAAAAACATTTCGCTGTCCTTCTTCCCAGGCGCCAAGATCGGCGTGCTCGGCCTCAACGGTTCGGGTAAATCCACGCTGCTGAAAATCATGGCCGGCGTCGACACCGAGTTCGAAGGCGAAGCCCGCCCGATGCCGGAGCTGAACATCGGCTACCTGCCCCAGGAGCCGATCCTGGACCCGACCAAGACCGTGCGTGAAGTGGTCGAAGAGGCCGTCAGCGTGATCAAGGACGCCCAGGCGCGCCTGGACGAGGTCTACGCCGCCTACGCCGAGCCGGATGCCGACTTCGACAAGCTGGCCGCCGAACAGGCCAAGCTCGAAGCCATCCTGCAGGCCGGCGACGGTCATAACCTGGAGCGCCAGCTCGAAGTCGCCGCCGACGCCCTGCGCCTGCCGGCCTGGGACGCCAAGGTCGAGTTCCTGTCCGGTGGCGAGAAGCGCCGTGTGGCCCTGTGCCGCCTGCTGCTGTCGGCTCCCGACATGCTGCTGCTCGACGAACCGACCAACCACCTGGACGCCGATTCCGTCGCCTGGCTGGAGCATTTCCTGCACGATTTCCCGGGCACCGTGGTAGCGATCACGCACGACCGTTACTTCCTCGACAACGTCGCCGGCTGGATCCTCGAACTCGACCGTGGCGCCGGTATCCCTTACGAGGGCAACTACTCCGGTTGGCTGGAAGCCAAGTCCGACCGTCTGGCCGCCGAATCCAAGCAGCAATCGGCCCATGAAAAAGCCATGAAGGAAGAACTGGAGTGGGTGCGCAAAGGCGCCAAGGCCCGCCAGTCCAAATCCAAGGCCCGTCTGCAACGCTTTGAAGAAATGCAGTCGCAGGAATTCCAGAAGCGCAGCGAGACCAACGAGATCTACATCCCGGCCGGTCCGCGCCTGGGTGACAAGGTCATCGAGTTCAAGAACGTTTCCAAAGGCTACGGCGACCGCGTGCTGATCGATAACCTGTCGTTCTCCATGCCAAAAGGCGCGATCGTCGGCGTTATCGGCGGTAACGGTGCGGGTAAATCCACGCTGTTCCGCATGCTGATGGGCAAGGAAACCCCGGATTCGGGCAGCATCGAGATCGGCGAAACCGTGCAACTGGCCTGTGTGGACCAGAGCCGTGAAGACCTCGATGGCAGCAAGACGGTATTCCAGCAGATTTCCGACGGCTCCGACCAGATCCGTATCGGCAACTATGAAATCCCGGCGCGTACCTATGTGGGCCGCTTTAACTTCAAGGGCGGCGACCAGCAGAAGTTCGTCAAGGACCTGTCCGGTGGTGAGCGTGGCCGCTTGCACCTGGCCCTGACCTTGAAAGAGGGCGGCAACGTGTTGCTGCTCGACGAACCGTCCAACGACCTCGACGTTGAAACCCTGCGTTCCCTGGAAGAAGCCCTGCTGGACTTCCCGGGCGCCGCCATTGTGATCTCTCACGATCGGTGGTTCCTTGACCGCGTGGCGACTCACATCCTGGCTTACGAGGATGATTCGCAAGCGGTGTTCTTCGAAGGTAACTACACCGAGTACGAAGCGGACCGTAAAAAGCGCCTGGGCGAAGCCGCTGCCCAACCGCACCGGGTACGCCACAAGAAACTGGCCTGATTCGGCAACAGGCGCCGCTTCGGCGGCGCCTGTACGCAGCAGCTTGTAGAAAAATACCCCTCGCGCAGGGGTATTTTTTTGCCCGGATTATGCCCGCGGCGCCAGCGCCGGCCGGCCTTGCAGCATTTCACCGACCACCCCCATGAACGCATCGACCAGCAGCGAGCGTGATTGCGAGCGCGTGAGGATCAGCAGGTGCACCCAGGCTTCGGGGTCTGCCAATGGTCGGTAGACCACGCCTTGCCTGGCCAGCGTGCGGGTGCACTGGGGCACCAGCGAGACACCCTGGCCTGCCGCCACCAGGGCGATGATCGAGGTGATCTGGCGCCCCGCGGGGCCCGGGCGCAACGCCAGGCCGTGGCGTTGATACAGCTGCTCGATGGAACCGTTGAGGCCCGAACCGTAATCGCTGGGGAACAGAATCAACGGGAACTCACTGAGCTGGGCGAGGGTGACTTCGTCCTGGCCCGCTAATGGGTTGTCGCTGCAAAGCGCTGCGACCAGAGGTTCCTGCCCCAACGACAACACCTCGACGTCGGTTTGCCCGGGCTCCGGCAGCAGGCGGCTCATGCCGATGTCGATGCGACCGTCCAGCACGTGCGCATGCAGGCTGCCGGAAGCGCTCTCCACCAGGGTCAGTTGCACCTCGGGAAAACGCTGGGCGAAGGCTCGCAGGGTTTGGCTGAACAGCTCCGACAGCGCGATGGAGCTGGCATAGCCGACGACCAGTTGGCCGGTGGCGCCGGCGGCCAGCTTGGCGGCAATGTCCTGCGCGAGCCGGGCGTGCTCCAGCGCGGCGCGGGCATAGGGTAGAAAGTGCCGGCCCTGGGCGGTCAGGGTGACCGTGCGGCTGGTGCGGTCGAACAGACGAAAGCCGAGCTCGGTTTCCAGGGCCGAGATCTGCCGCGTCAGGGGCGGCTGGGCGAGGTGCAGGCGCTGCGCCGCGCGACCGAAGTGCAACTCTTCGGCGACCGTCAGGAAGTAACGTAACTTGCGTAAATCAAGCATTCTGTTTCCTGGGTATTGATCGGTCCGAATTCGGTATTGGTGTTCGCCACGCTGGGCATTCTATAAAGATCCTCGACAATAAGACGAGAGGTCCCATGAACCCGCGCTTGCATCACGCCCGCCTTGCCGTGTTTCTGTGTGGCTGTGCGGCGTTCCTCAATCTCTACGCGACCCAGAGCATCCTGCCTGTGTTTGCCCAAAGCTTCCAGGTGAGCGCCCGGCAGGCCGGGTGGAGCATTACCGTGACCACCCTGGCGGTGGCGCTGACTGCGCCGTTTGTCGGGCGCCTGACCGGACGTTTCGAGCAACGCACAGTGATTGTCGCGGCCGCCTTGCTGCTGGCGCTGCCGACGCTGCTGACGGCCTATGTGGACAGTTTTGCCGAGCTGCTGGTGTGGCGGTTTATCGAGGGTATGTTGATCCCGGTGGTGTTCGCCACCAGCGTGGCCTATATCGGCGACCGCTGGCGTGCAACGACCGTCACCGAGATCACCAGCCTGTACGTCGCGGGTACGGTGCTCGGCGGGTTTGCCGGGCGCTTTGTCTCCGGGGTCATGACCCAATATGTCGGCTGGCGCGAAGCCTTCGAGCTGTTGGCAGTGATCAGCCTGGCGGTGGGCCTGTTGATCCTGTCGCTGCTGCCGGCCAATCCAGTGGCACGTCCCAACCCTGCGGTCGTGGGCGCACGCGGGGTGCGCCGGCTTTTGCGCAAACCCCTGCTGGCGGCCTATGGCGTCGGTTTCTGCGTGCTGTTCTCACAAGTCGCCACCTTTACCTATGCCGGGCTGTATCTCAGCCAGGCGCCGTTCAACCTGGGCGCCGCCGCCTTGGGGACACTGTATGCCGTGTTCCTGCTGGCGCTGGTGGTGATTCCCATTGCCGGGCGCTTGAGCAAATCGCGACCGCAATCGCAGTTACTGAGTGCCGCCGTGGCCCTTGGGCTCTGCGGGTCGGCCCTGACCTTATTGCCGTCCCTGTGGCTGATCGTGCTGGGCCTTGCCCTGAGCTCGACCGGCGTATTCCTGGCCCAGGCCTGCGCCAATGCCTACATCGCCACCACGGCCGGGCAGGACAAATCCGGCGCCGTGGGCCTGTACCTGACCGGCTATTACCTGGGCGGCAGCGCCGGCGCCGTGGCCCCGGCGCTGCTCTGGGAGCAGTGGGGCTGGCCGGGCTGCGTGGCATTGATCGCAGGTTTTCAGGTGTTGTCGCTGGTGATCGCCCTGCTGGGCTGGAAACCGGTAAACACCCAGGCGCTGATCGCCGGCCAACGCGGCAAACCGGCCTGATGTTTCATCCAATAAAGGATTATGAGAGGTGAATATGACTGACACCCTGATCAAACGCAGCCAGTTGTTGAAGATCGTCGAACCGGTATTGAATGACATGCCGGCCAGTACCTTGCGGCATGCCCTGTTCGAAGCCTTCTGGGCAGAGGAAGAGGCGCTGATGGCTATCGAAGAGGCGTTTGCGCGACTCACCTCGCGTCGGCATCCGCCAGCGGTGCTGCGCAAGTTCTTCGCCAGCTGGTCCAAGACCAATAATTCGGCGGCCAGTGTGTCCGGCCTGGCCAACCGGATTACCTTGCTGGCGCGTTGCGACGCCGGTTCCGCTGCCGCCGCGCAGCTGTACCGCGCTTGCGGCAGCCTGCAGCGCATTACCGATGAAGACTTGGGCGCATTGGGCAACACCGTGCACGCGGACCTGTTCTACACCATGGCGACCGCGCTGTGCGGCGATGACCAGTGGATGTTGAAGGACAATTGCCTGCCCTCGGCCCAGGCCTTCAAGGATTGGACCGACAGCCGTCGCCTGCGTGATCGCGACCTGTTGCAGGGCTTGCTGACCACGTTGATCCACGAGGTGTATACCCACGGCGAAGTGGAGTTCATCCATCCGATGTACTCGCAGTGGTTCGTACGGGACATGGGCGTGCCGCCGGAAAAATCTCGTGCGACGGTGGCCTGGGTCACCGTGCACACCGGCGGCACCGAGAGCAACCATTTCGCCCATGCGGTGGCGGCGGTGAACGAGTTCACCAGCGCCCTGCAGGTTGAAGTGGACCCCGCCACGGCGCGCGACATTTTTGCCGAATACCTGCAGCGTAAAGCCAGCGTGATGAACGACTGTGCGAAGTTGCTGGGTTGACCCGGCGTTCTGCCTGAGAGCCACTGACCCGAATGAACACCCTGAAGCACACCGCAGCCCCGTCGTTGTCGCCGCCTGACCCGGCAAGCGTGCGTCGCCGTTCCCTGGTGGCCGGTTGCGGCGCGCATGCCGTGCACGATGGGCTGACCGATGTGATCTACGTGCTGTTGCCGATCTGGCAAGCGCAGTTCGGCCTCAGTTACGCCCAGGTCGGCCTGTTGCGCGGTGCCTATGCGGGCATGATGGCCGGTTTCCAGCTACTGGCCAGCCGCGCTGCGGCGCGCTGGGGGCGCGAACGTCTGCTGGTGGGCGGCACTGCGCTCGCGGGCCTGGCCTATCTGCTGGCCGGCCAGGCCGGTGGGCTGGCGGTACTGCTGGTGGCGCTGCTGCTGGGCGGTCTGGGTGCAAGTACGCAGCACCCGCTGGCTTCGTCGCTGATCACCGATACCCACGAGGCGGGCGGGGGCGTCAAACAAGCGCTGTCGCAATACAACTTCAGCGGGGATATCGGCAAGACCCTGATCCCGGGGTTGATCGGCCTGTTGCTGGCGGTCATCAGTTGGCGCGCCAGTGTCACCCTGCTGGGCGTACTCGGGCTGCTGGCGGCCGGCCTGTTGTGGTGGCTGATCCCGGCGCGCACTGAGGGTTCGGCGGCGCCGGTGAAAGCCAGCCGCGCGGGCGGCGGCGCCGGGTCCGCGAGCGGGCTGCGCGCGCTGATCGTGACCGGCACGCTGGACAGCGCGGTGCGCATGGGTTTTCTCACGTTCCTGCCGTTTTTGCTCAAGGCCAAGGGGGCCGGGCCTGCGGGCATTGGCCTGGCGCTGACGATGCTGTTCGTGGGGGGCGCCTTCGGCAAATTGCTGTGCGGTTACCTCGGTGCACGCATCGGCATGATGAAGACGGTGTGGGCCACGGAGTTCACCACGGCGGTGCTGATCGTCATGGCGGTGTACCTGCCGTACGCCGGCTTGATGGTGATGTTGCCGCTGTTGGGGCTGGCGCTCAATGGCACCTCGTCGGTGCTGTATGGCGCGGTGCCGGACCTGGCGGGGCCGGGCCGGCGCGACCAGGCGTTTGCAGTGTTCTACACCGGCACCATTGGTGGCGGCGCATTGGCGCCGGTGCTGTTCGGCAGCCTCGGAGATACCACCGGCGTGCCCGTGGCCGTCTTGTTGCTGGCCGCAACCTTGTTGCTCACCTTGCCGCTGTCCTGGCGGGTTCAGCGAGGGCTGGAGGCCCAGGTCCGGTAGGGCGAACGAATTTTTCAGCGTGTTCTGGCAGGTATAACAATGAATAACAGTGAACCGTCTGCCGTGTCCTTGCCGTTGTCCCAGCGTGCGCAACGCCTCAGCGCACCGGGCACATCCAGCATGCGCAGCAAAGCCAATGCCTTGAAAGACGCCGGCGTCGACGTGATCAATTTTGCCGCGGGTGAATTGACCTTCGATGCCTGTCCGGCCATGAAAGCCGCCGCGAGCGATGCGCTGGCCACTGCGCGCAACCGCTATACGCCGCCCATCGGCTTGCCCCAGTTGCGCCACGCGCTGGCGCAGCAGGTCACTCAGCGCTGCGGCGTGAACTACAGCGCCGACGAAGTCGCCGTGACCGCCGGTGCCAAGCAGGCGCTGTATAACGCCGCGATGGTGCTGCTCGATCCGGGGGATGAGGTCATCGTTGCGGTGCCGTACTGGGAAACCTTTCCCACCCAGATCCAGCTGGCCGGTGGCGTCCCGGTCTATGTCGACACGGCAGCCGATGACTATCGCCTCACCTGCGCGGCAGTCGAAAACGCCCTGACTCCACGCACCCGCATGATTGTGATCAACACCCCGAACAATCCGACGGGCACGGTTTATCAACGCGAACAACTGTTGGGGATCGCCCGGCTCGCGTTCGAACACCGGCTGTGGGTGGTGTTCGACGAGTGCTACCGCAAGCTGGTGCGCGCGCCCCATGAACATCACAACATCGTCTCGCTGTTTGCGCCGCTCAAACACCAGACGGTGCTGGTCGATTCGTTTTCCAAGAGCCACGCGGTCACCGGCTGGCGGGTAGGGTATGCGTGCGCGCCCGCTGCGGTCATCGCCGCCATGCACAACCTGCAGGGGCACACCACATCCAACCCCAGCAGCCTGTCCCAATACGCTGCGCTCGGCACCCTGATGGCGGACGCGCCGCACTTTACCCGCCAGGTCAACGCCTTCCTCGACCAGCAACTGCTCGCGGCCTGCACTTGCCTGGGGCATATCGATGACATCACCTGCGCCCCGCCGGAAGGGGCGTTCTATCTGTTTATCGATGTGTCGCGCAAATTGGGTGGCCGCTACCTGGGCACCGTTATCCGTGATGTCGACCACCTGGCCGATCTGTTATTGACCCAGGCCCATATCGCGGTGGTGCCCGGCTCCGGCTGCGGCGACCGCAACAGTATCCGCATTTCCTACGCCGTTGAGCGTGAAGCGTTGATCGAAGGCCTCACGCGCTTCGCGCGCTTCATGGCAGAAATCGTTGCGCACTAACCCCAGCCAAAAAGGATATGAGCCGTGGAAAATCTGAGCCGCCAATTTATCGGGTACGTGAACCAGGCGCTGGTGGATGTCGAGGACCGACATCTGGCCCAGGCCCTGCTCAGCGGTTTCAACAGCCAGCCTGCCGAGCTGGACAGGTACTGCGAGACCTATGTCGACATGACTTCCAGTAACTGGAGCGAGTCGTCGCTGTGTACGTTCTTCTGCGGCTGGCGCAGCCCCGACGGCGCCGCCCATGCTGTCTCAAGCATCATTGTGCGCATTCTCCAGGAGTCGGCATCCCTGGCCGACGCCGCTCGGCTGCAGATGCTCGAAGCGGCGGCCCACTGTGGCGAGATCATTGTCGAGGACATCGGGTTGGGCGAAATGCACGGGCATCCGCACCACTCCAAGCTGTATTACCGCATGGCTTCGGCGATATGCGGCTCGGATGAATGGCGCCTGCAGGACAAATTCCTGAACCCGATCACCAAGGAATTTTCCGGCTGGGTTGGCGAAAAACGTCCATTGGCGCCGCAGCTCATTGAGGCGCTGGAAATGATGGCCATGACGGAGCTGTTCAACACCGGCGAATACAACCTGATGACGCCGTTATGGAAGCAGTGGTTGCGCGATGTGCGCGGCTACAGCGCCGGTGAGGCCAGCCGCGTGGCGAGCTTTCTCAGCGTGCACTGCGGCAGCGTCGAAGCGCGCCACTTCAAGCATGCGGCAGAGGCGCTGCGGCTGTATGCCAGCGCCACCGGGCAGGCCGTGGATTACAGCCGTATCGCGCAGCTATCCAGGGAATACGTGGCCAGGGCCTGTGAGCATCTGCAAAAGATGGCGTCGGTGCTCAAGTGTGAACAGCCCGCCTGGGATTGAGGCAGTCCGATAACCCCCGTTGTGCCGCTGACATGGAGCCTGAACCTATGATGGATACCGAAGCGCGCCGACGCCCTCTGTCGGCGCTACTGGATAGCACCCGTTGCCTGCGCGTACTCGAAGCCCATAGCCCGATATCGGCGTTGCTCGCGCAGCGCGCCAGGCTGGAAATCAGCCCCGGGCATACTGTGGGGTACGACGCCATCTGGTCCAGTTCGCTGACCGACTCGACCCAGCGCGGGTTACCCGATATCGAAATTCTCTCGCCCAGCAACCGTTTGCCGGGGATCCGCGAAATCTTCGATGTGTGTTCGCTGCCGCTGATATTCGATGCCGACACTGGCGGCAAGCCCGAACATTTCGCGATTCACATCAAGATGCTGGAGCGTGCGGGCGTCTCGGCGGTGGTGATCGAAGACAAGTGCGGCTTGAAGAAGAACTCACTGTTTGGTACCGAGGTCGACCAGGCGCAGGAGCCCATAGAGACCTTTTGCGCCAAGCTCCAGGCCGGTTGCGCCAGTCGCACCGGCTCAGGGCTGATGCTGATTGCGCGGTGTGAAAGCTTGATCCTCGATCGCGGCATGGAAGAGGCGATGGCGCGGTGCCTGGCGTATGTGGAGGCGGGGGCGGATGGCATCATGATCCACAGCCGCAGACAGGATGGCCTGGAAATCCTCGAGTTCGCCAGGCAGTTTCGTCGGCAACGGCCCAGGGTACCGCTGATTTGTGTGCCCACCAGCTACGCTCACCTGAAGTTCGAGGTGTTGGAGCAGGCTGGTTTCAACGCGGTGATTTACGCCAATCACATGTTGCGCAGTGCCTATCTGGCTATGCGCGATACCGCTGTGGGCATACTCGCCCATGGCAGGACCCTGGAACTGGAGCCGCGCTGCCTGGGTATCGACGAAATACTCGACCTGGTGCCCGGGACGCGCTAGCGCGATGCTGTCGTCCAGCCGTTTACGCATTGGTGCATGTGTCGGGTTGAAATCCCCGTTTCAGGGCGAAAAGCGCTGTTTATTTATACAAATGCACCATTTAAATTCATAAAGGCGACATTTTGCCCTGTCACGGTGCGAAATGAATTGATAAAGTCCGGCTCAATCTCTGTTTAACAACAATCATTTTGCCGAGACTTTCATGAGCGAATCCGTCGAATCCTTCCTTGCCCGCCTCAAGAAACGCGACCCCGACCAACCGGAATTCCATCAGGCCGTGGAGGAAGTCCTACGCAGTTTGTGGCCGTTTCTTGAAGCCAACCCCCACTACCTGACCTCGGGCATTCTGGAGCGCATGTGCGAGCCGGAACGCGCGATCACCTTTCGGGTGTCCTGGGTGGATGATCATGGCAAGGTCCAGGTCAATCGCGGTTTTCGTATCCAGATGAACAGTGCCATCGGCCCGTACAAGGGCGGTTTGCGCTTCCATCCCTCGGTGAACCTGGGCGTGCTGAAATTCCTCGCCTTCGAGCAGACCTTCAAGAACTCCCTGACCTCATTGCCCATGGGCGGCGGCAAAGGCGGCTCGGACTTCGATCCCAAGGGCAAGAGCGACGCCGAAGTGATGCGCTTCTGCCAGGCCTTCATGAGCGAGTTATACCGTCATATCGGTGCGGACGTGGACGTACCGGCCGGTGATATCGGCGTGGGCGCACGGGAAATCGGCTTCCTGTTCGGCCAGTACAAACGCCTGGGCAATCAATTCACCTCCGTCCTGACCGGCAAAGGCATGACCTACGGCGGCAGCTTGATCCGTCCGGAAGCCACTGGTTTTGGCTGTGTGTATTTCGCCGAGGAAATGCTCAAGCGCCAGGGCCAGCGGGTCGAAGGCAAGCGTGTGGCAATCTCGGGTTCCGGCAACGTGGCGCAGTACGCGGCGCGCAAAGTGATGGACCTGGGTGGCAAGGTGGTTTCCCTGTCGGACTCCGAAGGGACGCTGTACGCCGAAAGCGGTTTGACCGAGGAACAATGGTCGGCCCTGCTGGCGCTGAAAAACGTGCAGCGTGGGCGTATCAGCGAACTGGCCGAGCGTTTCGGCCTGGAGTTTCGCCAAGGTCAAACACCCTGGGCGCTGGCGTGCGATATCGCACTGCCCTGCGCCACCCAGAACGAACTCGACGCTGATGCCGCCCGCGCGCTGTTGCGCAATGGCTGCATCTGCGTGGCCGAAGGCGCCAACATGCCGACCACCCTTGAAGCGGTAGATATCTTTATCGACGCGGGCATTCTGTTCGCGCCGGGCAAGGCCTCCAATGCCGGCGGCGTGGCCGTCAGTGGCCTGGAGATGTCGCAGAACGCCATGCGCCTGCTATGGACCGCCGGCGAAGTGGACAGCAAGCTGCACACCATCATGCAGTCGATCCACTATGCCTGCGTGCACTACGGCGAGGAAAATGGCCGGGTCAACTATGTGAAGGGCGCGAACATCGCAGGCTTCGTCAAAGTTGCCGACGCGATGCTGGCCCAGGGCATCGTCTAAGCCTCGGGTTCGATGCGCAGCACTTCGATCAACTGATCGCCGACCGGGCGCTTCCACAGCACCTCGTCACCCACCTGGGCGCCCAGCAAGGCGCGGCCCAGGGGCGAACCCCAATTGATCAGGCCCGCGTTGGCGTCGGCCTGGTCTTCGCCGACCAACTGGATGCGCTGCTGCTCGTCCTGCTCATTGGCGAAGGTCACCCAACTGCCGATTTGCACTTTGTCCGTGGAGGTGGCCTGCGGCACAACCTGGGCGCTTTGCACGCGCTGGTTGAAGTAGCGCAAATCCCGCTCAAGATCGGCTTGCCGCTGTTTATCGGCTTTGTCGCCCTTGGCGGATTCGGTGCTGTATGCCTGCTGCAACTGCGCCACCTTGGCTTGCAGTTGCGCCAGCCCTTGCGCAGTCAAACGGTTGGGCTGCGCGCTGACCTGACGCTCCACCGGCTGGTCGGCCTGGGCGGCGGCGTTGTCCTCATTTACAAAAGCTCGGCTCATGACATTCTCCTTCAATGGAGTTTGGGCCATGCTCACCGTCAGATCGTTCCCACGCTCTGCGTGGGAATGCAGCCTACGACGCTCCGCGTCATCATGACGTCATTGCGAGCGATATGCCTTGGCCGCATCACGGTCTTTCTCCTGCTGCCACTCGTGCTCGCGATCGTTCCTGCGGTTGTCCTGGTACTCGCGCAATTCCTCGTTCTCACGCATGGCTTTGCACTGGCGAAAACCGTCCTCCCAGCCTTCGGCGTATTGCCGGTCTTTCAGATAGCGCGGCACGTTTTTGCGAAACTCCCCGGTGATCACCCCAGCGGCCTGGCGCCCGCTGCTGCAACCGTCGTCAAAGCCATCGGCGAAGGCGGGCGGATAACCCTTGGCCAGCAACTCTTGATGGGTAGTTTGGCAGCCCGTCAACCACACCCCTGCACACAGCATTAGCGCATACCGCCACATGGCGTACTCCCTGGCCGATTTACGGCTGATAGGGTGAGTCTAGAAGGGGATTTGTAAGCTGTATGTGAAAGGCGTGTAAGAGGGATGTGCAGGATGATCGTTCCCACGCTCTGCGTGGGAATGCCGCACTGGACGCTCTGCGTCCGCTGTAAAGGCGTGACGCGGAGCGTCACAGGATGCATTCCCACGCGGAGCGAGGGAACGATCATTTCATCAGGCTTGGGTCAGTAGTGGTACCACTTCACTTCGAGCATCACTTCATTGACCGGCGTCGATAGGTGGCTGTATTCGCGCTGGGCGCTCAGGCGCAGGCCGAGGTTGCGTGACAGTTCCCATTGCTGGTTGAGGCTGATGCTGCGCCGCACCTCGCCATTGGTGAAGAAATCGCCCTTGGCTTCCAGGCTCAGGTTGCCCAGCGGGTTCTTCCACAGCACGCCGGTGTTGAAGCCGGCGGCGGGGGAGATGGCTTCGCTGAAGTCATTGTTGTGTTCCACACGTACGGTGCCGAGGGCGAAGCCGAGCATGTCGTCCGAGAGTTGCCAGGTGCCGCCGGCGCCGCCGTTGACGTGGGCGACCAGGGTTTCGTCGTCGTGTTTGCCCGGCACCCGCTCCAGGCCGCCGGTGACTTGCCAGGACCACGGTTGCAACAAGGCGTTGCGCGGGGTCAGGGAGCGGATGGTGGCCAGGTCCAGTTGCTGCAATTGCCAGTGGTTGCCTTCGTACTGGCGCAGTTTCATCTGCAGGATTTCGATTTGTGCGCCCAGGGGGAAGCCTTCGGCGTTGTCGTTGAGGTCGTGATAGGCCATGCGCAGGCCGTACTCGCCGAAGGCTTTGTCGCCGCGAGTGCCGATGCCGGCCTGCCAGGTGCGCGACTCGTGGCCGTTTTCCGGCAAGCCGGGCGGGGTGATCTTCAGGTCGGGCGCCGGGTTCTGGTTGATCGCGCGCAGCAATTCGAAGCTGCGCTGGGAGCGTGCGGTGTCGCGTTCCAGGCCGTTGGCGCGGTAGCGGCCAAGGCGATAGGCAGCGTCCACCACCAGCGCCTGGCGCTCGCGCGGCAGCGCCTTGAAGGCGGGCTCCTGCAACTGTTTCTGGTCATCGCTGATCTTCAGTACCCATTGCTGCTCATCGCTGTCGAGCGGCTTGGCGCGTTCGAGCAGTTCGCGTTCACGGGACGGACGATAGTCGATCTTTTCCACCAGACCCGCGTCCTTTACCGCTTTGACGGTATCGGTCGGGATCGCGGTGAGCGGGAATTGCTCGGTCAGGCGCAGGCCGAGGCGCGCGACTTGCAGCAGTTCCAGCAGTCGATAGGAGCAGTTTTCATCGAAGAAGAAGTAGTCGAACTTGATCTGCTTGAGCTCCCACACGTGCTCGACCATGCGCTTGGTCTCGACTTCGGTGAGGTTCAGGCGGTATTCCCACAGGTCACGGTTTTCCAGGCTGCGGTATTCGGAGAGTTTTTCCTGGTAGGGCACCAGGGCGAACAGGCCGGGGTAGCCGCCCATCAAGCCCTTCCAGGCATACAGAATGCTGTTGTCCGAGCCTTCGATATAGGCGCCGAAGTTGATTGCGTAGCTGAGCAGGGCGGTGTTGTTGCTCTGCACGTCGGCCTGGTCGATGCGCAGCAAGGTGTGGCCGAACATCGACGAGGGGCTGTTGAGGTACGCCGCCGGGAAAATCATCACCGCGCTGTGGGGCGCGACGTCCGAGAACCATTGTTTGAATTCTTTGCAGTCCACAGCCGGCAGGTCGGTCAGTTGCAACTGATCCTTGAGCCAGCGGGTGCGTGCGGGGTAGACGCATTGGGCATGTTTTTCGCCCAGGCTGGCAGGCGCGTAGAGCGCGTCCACAGTGGCCTTGAGTTCGGCGTCCGGATGATGCGCGCCGTCAGCGGCGAGAAAGAATTTCTTGTCGCTGACATAGCTGCGCCAGCCATTGATCTTGCCGGCCTCGTAATGCCCCAGCGAAAGCCAGAACGGATCATTGGCCAGTTGCTGCAAACGTTGATCGTCGAGGTGCGGGGCCGCGTGCAGCGGGGCGCAGGCGAAGAGAGCCAGGCAAGCGAGGCGTTTGAGCATGGGGGCTACTTAAGTCGGACTGAAAAAAAGACCCAAGGGGGACAGGTCGAAAAAACAAAACCCGCGCCTCGAAAGACGCGGGTGGGTCGAGCTTAAGCCTGGGTAGCGTATTTCGCCAGACGGGCATCGCTTTTCAGTACGGCAATGGTGTTGTTGTGCACGTCATCAGCAGTCACGTCAGCCTTGCTGAAGATCTGCTGGAAGTGCTCGTGGGTTACGGCCGCGAAGTGATCGCGATCTTCCGGAGCCACACCCAGTACCACCGCGTAGGTGGTCAGGGCTTCGCCGTTGCCTTTGGCCATGTCTTCGGACAGCTCGTTCATCATGCCATTCATGGCAATCCAGGACTTGCCGCCGTAGGTCAGGGCGCTGTTGGTGCTGCAACCGTTGGTGCCCGAGGTCATGCCGAAGGTGGCGTTACCCGAGGTGCCGTTGGTGGTGGAAGCGAGGAAATGAGCAGGAGTACCGCGCTGGCCTTCAAACAACATGTTGCCCCAACCGCAGTTCGGGCCACCTGGTGCTTCTGCCATTGCATTGAGGGAGACGACGGTGAAGAGAGTACCAAGAAGGATCCGTTTCATAGCTTTGTTCTCTTTGTGTGCAAACCAATGGACAAGGGTTCAGGCGCTTCGCAGCACCCTAGGGGCCAGTTATTAGTCCAACCCGCGCAGTTTGGAGTTTAGGCACGTTCCATGGGTTCCGTGAGTTTTTATAAAACATTCAGTCTTGAACGTTTTTTTTGTGCGGCGCGCGCCGTGGCTATGCTTTCCCAACAGCGCGCCTTGCCAGAGCGCGCAACCGAGAGCCAGAATGCCCCCATCTGCCCCGCCTGATGTAAGGAAGCCCGATGCCTGATCCTGTTGCTGCCAGCTTGCGTCTAGCGCCCGAAGCGCTGACTCGCCCTTTCTCCGCTGAACAGTTCAGCTTCTCGACCACCAATGATTTGGAGCCCTTTCGCGGTGTGCTTGGCCAGGAACGTGCGGTTGAAGCCTTGCAGTTCGGTGTGGCCATGCCACGCCCCGGTTACAACGTGTTTGTCATGGGCGAGCCCGGTACCGGTCGCTTTTCATTCGTCAAACGTTACCTGAAGGCTGAAGGCAAACGCCTGCAAACCCCGTCGGACTGGGTCTATGTGAATAATTTCGACGAGCCGCGCGAACCGCGCGCGCTGGAATTGCCAGGCGGCGGTGCTGCAGCGTTTATCACCGATATCAACGCGCTGGTCGACAATCTGGTCGCGACTTTCCCGGCCGTGTTTGAACACCCGACGTACCAACAGCGCAAAAGCGCCATCGACCGTGCGTTCAACCAGCGTTATGACAAGGCCCTGGACGTGATCGAGCGCCTGGCCTTGGAAAAAGACGTGGCGCTGTATCGCGACAGCTCCAACATCGCCTTCACGCCGATGCTTGACGGCAAGGCGCTGGACGAAGCGGAGTTCTCGCAGTTGCCGGAAGCCGATCGCGAGCGCTTCCACACCGATATTTCCGAGCTGGAAGAACGCCTCAACGAAGAGTTGGCGAGCCTGCCGCAATGGAAGCGTGAGTCAAACAACCAACTGCGCCAGTTCAACGAAGAAACCATCACCCTGGCCCTGCAGCCGTTGCTTGCGCCACTGTCGGAAAAGTACGCGGAAAACGCCGCCGTCTGCGGTTACCTGCAGGCCGTGCAGGTGTATCTGCTCAAGACCGTGGTCGAGCAATTGGTCGACGACGCCAAGACCGATGCCCAGGCGCGCAAGCTGCTCGAGGAGCAATACTGCCCGAGCCTGGTGGTGGGGCATTCGGTCAACGGCGGTGCGCCGGTGGTGTTTGAACCGCACCCGACCTACGACAACCTGTTCGGCCGTATCGAATACAGCACCGACCAGGGCGCGCTTTACACCACGTATCGCCAACTGCGTCCGGGGGCGTTGCACCGTGCCAACGGTGGCTTCCTGATTCTTGAAGCGGAAAAAATGCTCAGCGAGCCATTTGTATGGGATGCGCTCAAGCGTTCCCTGCAATCGCGCAAGCTGAAGATGGAGTCCCCGCTGGGCGAACTCGGCCGCCTGGCGACCGTGACCCTCAACCCGCAGATGATTCCGTTGCAGGTCAAGGTGATCATCATCGGGTCGCGCCAGTTGTACTACGCGTTGCAGGACGCCGATCCGGACTTCCAGGAAATGTTCCGGGTACTGGTGGACTTCGACGAAGACATCCCGATGGTCGACGAAAGCCTGGAGCAGTTCGCCCAGTTGCTCAAGACCCGCACCTCGGAAGAAGGCATGGCGCCGCTGACGTCGGATGCGGTGGCGCGGTTGGCGACTTACAGCGCACGCCTGGCTGAACATCAGGGCCGTTTGTCGGCGCGCATCGGCGACTTGTTCCAACTGGTCAGCGAGGCCGACTTCATTCGTCACCTGGCGGGCGATGAAATGACCGATGCCGGGCATATCGAGCGCGCGCTCAAGGCCAAGGCCACGCGCACCGGCCGCGTGTCGGCGCGGATTCTCGATGACATGCTCGCGGGGGTCATCCTGATCGACACCGCCGGCGCCGCCGTCGGCAAGTGCAACGGGCTGACGGTGCTGGAGGTGGGGGATTCGGCGTTTGGCGTACCGGCGCGGATTTCCGCCACGGTGTACCCGGGCGGCAGCGGGATTGTCGACATCGAACGTGAGGTCAATCTCGGCCAGCCGATTCACTCCAAGGGCGTGATGATCCTCACCGGTTACCTGGGCAGCCGTTACGCGCAGGAATTCCCACTGGCGATCTCGGCCAGCATCGCGCTGGAACAGTCCTACGGTTACGTGGACGGCGACAGTGCCTCCCTGGGCGAGGCCTGCACCTTGATCTCGGCGTTGTCGAAGACGCCGCTCAAGCAGTGCTTTGCCATCACCGGCTCGATCAACCAGTTTGGCGAAGTGCAGGCCGTGGGTGGGGTCAACGAGAAGATCGAAGGCTTCTTCCGCCTGTGCGAAGCGCGCGGGTTGACCGGTGAACAGGGCGCGATCATTCCCAAGGCCAACGTGGCCACGCTGATGCTCGATGAAAAGGTATTGCAGGCCGTGCGCGCCGGGCAATTCCATATCTATGCGGTGCGTCAGGCGGATGAGGCGTTGAGCCTGTTGGTGGGCGAGGATGCCGGTGAGCCGGATGCGGAAGGGCAGTTTCCGGAAGGCACGGTCAATGCGCGGGTGGTGGAGCGCTTAAGGGCAATTGCCGAGATGATCAGCGAGGAAGACTTGAAGGAGGCAGAGAAAGAGCTGGCGCAGCAGGCTTTAGCGGAGGCCAAACCGACCTGATCCCTGAAGCTTGATGGGATCAAAAATGTGGGAGGGGGCTTGCTCCCGATAGCCATAGGTATCTACACAACTCTGTAGCGCCCAACCGTAACCACGATGCGAAGCGAGCCGCTCTTGATCTTGATCTGCTTTTGATCCTAGGCGCC